>NZ_JBFSUX010000009.1:0-120148 GCF_041467595.1 Vibrio sp. 10N.247.311.13
TATGCAGCGGATTGCAAATCCGTGGACCTCGGTTCGACTCCGGGAGGCGCCTCCACTATTCAAAGTTGAAAGGCCAGCAGAAATGCTGGCCTTTTTGCTATCTGAAATTCTAAACCCTCATGCTATGTTCAAACTTCCACGTATGCTCTCTAATCAGTAGCACCACTAGGAACAAGCTATATCAGATCACTTTTGTGCCGGTCTTTTCCTTATGTAAACCTATCATTTGCTAAACAACCAACAGCATCTGTTAACCAATTGCGCCGTTTGTGAGTGGAATGAGTGGGGAATGGAAAAGGGCGACTGTCTTTTGCGTCATTAAATTCTTCATATTTATACATAGTTGCTCATGATCCTGTAACGCTTTCATGAGTTATTACACTTATTATGACCACAAATGAAAATGATTGTCATTTACTTGTGTTACTGCTAACCTATTGTGAAACTTTACAACATCTTATCTACTGCACGAAAGTGTATATAAAACCCCGCTAAACCTTATTAAACCTACGGTTATTAGTTTGCTTCGTATGATAAATCAGCAGATCTACCTCTTTTGTCCTACCCCTTTAGGGTAGTTCGATTTCGTAATTGATTTACATCATATTTTCATTTTCTTTCATAATTCATTATTCGCTCAGTTAAGAAATATATAACCTTCAGGAATTCTTATGAGCAAGATGAAGCTAGTCGTAATCGGTAACGGGATGGTCGGCCATCGCTATATCGAAGATTTAGTCGAGAAGACAGACGTTGCTAACATGGACATCACAGTCTTCTGTGAAGAGCCTCGCGTAGCCTATGATCGTGTACACCTTTCTTCTTACTTTTCACACCATACTGCGGACGAACTTTCTTTAGTTAAAGAAGGCTTCTACGAGAAACACGGCATCAACATGCTGATCGGTGAGCGTGCTATTAACGTTAACCGTGAAAAGAAAACAGTTTACTCAAGTACTGGTCGTGAAATTCAATACGACAAGCTAATCCTTGCTACAGGTTCATACCCATTCGTTCCGCCAATCAAAGGTAACGAAGGTAAAGACTGTTTCGTTTACCGCACAATCGAAGACTTGAAAGCTATCGAAGCAACCGCTAAGAATTCTAAATCTGGTGTGGTTGTTGGTGGTGGTTTGCTTGGTCTTGAAGCTGCAGGCGCACTAAAAGCTCTTGGTGTAACCACGCACGTTGTTGAGTTTGCTCCAAAGCTAATGGCTGAGCAGCTTGACCAAGCGGGTGGTAACCAACTTCGTCAAAAAATCGAACGTATGGGCGTTAACGTACATACAAGTAAGAACACGCTTGAGATTGCTCCTGAAGGCACTGAAGCTCGTAACGTAATGCGCTTTGCAGACGGTACAGAGCTAGAAACTGATTTCATCGTATTCTCTGCTGGTATTCGCCCACAAGACAAACTTGCTCGTCAAATGGGGCTGGGTATTGCACCACGTGGCGGTATCGAGATTAATGATCACTGTCAAACGACAGACAAAGACATCTACGCAATCGGTGAGTGTGCGTCTTGGAACCAAACGTTCTACGGCCTAGTGGCTCCAGGTTACAAAATGGCAACGGTAGCGGTTGACCACGTTGTTGGTAACGAAAGCACATTTGAAGGTGCTGACATGTCTGCGAAGCTTAAGCTTTTGGGCGTGAAAGTAGGCTCTATCGGCGATGCGAACGGTCGTACTCCTGGCTGTAAGAGCTACGTTTACCAAAACGAAGAACAAGAAGTTTACAAGCGTCTAATCGTTTCTGAAGACAACAAGAAGCTGCTTGGTGCAGTAATGGTTGGTGACACCTCTGACTACGGTGATCTTCTACAGCTTATGCTGAACGAAATCGACCTACCAGAACACCCAGATGCATTGATTCTTCCTGCTCATGCTGGTGCTGAAAAGCCAACACTTGGCGCGGATTCTCTTCCTGAGTCTGCTGTTATCTGTTCTTGTTTCGATGTGACTAAAGGCAAGATCGCTCAAGCGGTTGCTGAAGGTCACCACACAATCGGTGATATCAAAGCAGTAACAGGCGCAGGTACTGGTTGTGGTGGTTGTATTCCACTAGTGACTTCAGTACTAAACGCTGAACTTGCTAAAGCTGGTGTTGAAGTGAAGAACGACGTGTGTGAGCACTTTGCATACTCTCGCCAAGAGCTTTTCCACCTAATTCGCATCGAAGAAATCAAAACGTTCGATGAGCTATTAGAGAAATATGGTAAAGGCTACGGCTGTGAAGTATGTAAGCCTCTAGCAGGTTCTATCCTTGCTTCTTGCTGGGGTGAACACATCCTTAAGCCTGAATTAGTGAAGCTGCACGATACCAACGACAACTTCCTAGGTAACATGCAAAAAGACGGTACTTACTCTGTAATCCCTCGTATGGCGGGTGGTGAAGTAACACCTCAAGCACTAAGCGTTCTTGCTGATGTTGCTGCTGAATACAACTTGTACACCAAGATCACAGGTGCACAACGTATCGGCCTATTTGGTGCTCAGAAAGATGACTTACCAGCAATCTGGAAGAAGTTAATCGCTGCAGGTTACGAAACGGGTCAAGCTTACGCAAAAGCACTTCGTATGGCGAAAACATGTGTAGGTTCTACTTGGTGTCGTTACGGCGTTCAAGATTCAGTTGGCCTAGGCGTGATGATCGAGAACCGTTACAAAGGCATCCGTACTCCTCATAAGATGAAGTTTGGTGTGTCTGGCTGTACTCGTGAGTGTGCTGAAGCTCAAGGTAAAGATTTAGGTATTATTGCGACTGACGCAGGTTGGAACATGTATGTATGTGGTAACGGTGGTATGAAACCCCGTCACGCAGACTTACTGGCAAGCGACCTAGACCAAGAAACGCTAATCAAGTACATCGACCGTTTCATGATGTTCTACATCCGCACGGCTGCGCCACTACAACGTACTTCGGTATGGATGGACAACCTAGAAGGTGGTGTTGATTACCTACGTGAAGTGATTGTAGACAACAAGCTTGGTATCAATGACCAACTTGAAACTGACATTGCTGGCCTAGTTGATAACTTCGCTTGTGAATGGACAGATACAATCAACGACGAAGCTCAACTTAAGCGCTTTGCACACTTCATCAATGCTGATGACCGCGATGATAACGTTGTGTTTGTTGAAGATGGTCGTGAACAACACCGTCCTGCGACATTCACTGAGAAACACCCTGAAGCCATTACTTCAAAGCATCAGGGCGACATCATTCACGTAGAATCTGTTTAAGGGGAGACGACATCATGGCATTTACCAAAGTTTGTAAGATCGAAGACATTATCCCAGGTACAGGTGTTTGTGCGTTGGTTAGTGGTGAGCAAGTAGCTGTATTCCGCCCAACGAAAGCTGAAGAAGTATTCGCGATTAGCAACACAGACCCTTACTTCCAGTCAAACGTGTTATCACGTGGCTTGATTGTTGAGCACAAAGAAGAGCTTTGGGTAGCAAGCCCACTTAAGAAGCAACGCTTTAACCTAGCAACAGGTGTGTGCATGGAAGACGAGAACTTCAACGTGAAAGCGTACAAAGCTCGTGTTGCCAAAGGCGCTGTAGAAATCTCTGCTTAATCTTCGGATGAGTAAGATTTGATAGTTCAAGGGTTCTAGTTCTCGATATTGCCTTAACTCGGCAACTAGAGCCTTTTCCTATCCAATTTTAACTTTTAATTTAAACTTTTTAAGGACAACCTTATGTCTCCTGATTACAAACCAGCTGAATTCGTTCAAACGATGATTGATGTGGGTGAAGCGAAAACGAAAACAAGTACTCGCGATCTTCTGATTCGAAGCACTATGGCTGGTATCATCCTTTCTCTAGCGGTTGTTGTTGCTATTACAGCAATGGTTCAAACCGGTATTGGCCTTGTTGGCGCACTTGTGTTCCCAGTTGGCTTCGTCATTCTAAGTGTAATGGGTTATGACCTAGTAACTGGCGTATTCGGCCTTGCACCTTTAGCGAAATTCGACAACCGCCCAGGTATTACTTGGGGTCGTATCCTACGTTGTTGGGGTATTGTTGGTCTTGGTAACCTTATCGGTTCTTTGATTGTTGCTTTCCTTGTTGCAGTATCACTAACGGGTAACTTCTCTTTAGAACCAAACGCTGTTGCTCAAAAGTTCATTGCTGTTTCTACAGGTCGTAGCCTAGGTTTTGAAAACATGGGTATGGACGGATGGATCACGTGTTTCGTACGCGGTATCTTCTGTAACCTTATGGTATGTCTAGGTGTGATTGGCAACATGACTGCACGCACAGTATCTGGCCGTGTAGCAATGATGTGGTTCCCAATCTTCATCTTCTTCGCACTCGTATTTGAGCACACAGTAGTAAACATGTTCCTATTCCCACTGGGTATGATTCTTGGCGCTGACTTCGGTATTGCGACATGGTTGAACTTCAACCTTATCCCAACAATCCTAGGTAACATCGTTGGTGGTCTATTAATGACGTGTGTTCCTCTATACCTAACTCACGCTAAAACTGCGCCTTCTCTAGGTGCTAAGTAATCCTCAGTAGGGTGAAACGTAATTTAGTATGAGATTAAGAGCCCCAACAACATGTTTGGGGCTTTTTTAGTTCGAAAGCCCTTATATCATTGCGCAAATTACTCGCAATAGACTGTTTTGTTATAATTACTTCTATCTTCGTTAGTATTTAGACTGAATATTTATATCAACACCTGATAGTCTAAGGGTTAAGGATTTGGATAAGTCATCATCAATACAGTGACTTATCACATAGATTTAAGCTTGAGATAAAACAAGCAAACCTTCGGAGCGCAGCATGTCAGAAGTATCGTCATCGAATGTTAAAGAAGTAAACAAAGGATTTGTTTCATTGGTAGGTGCAGGTCCGGGCGACCCAGACTTACTTACGCTAAAAGCCGCACGAGTGATTCAACAAGCAGACGTGTTGGTTTATGACCGCTTGGTATCAAAAGATATTTTGGCGATGGCTAATCCAGAAGCAGAAATGTTGTATGTGGGCAAAAAGCTCGATCATCACTGCGTACCGCAAGATCAGATCAACCAACTATTAGTGACCAAAGCTCAAGAGAACAAACACGTAGTGCGTCTAAAAGGTGGTGACTCGTTTATCTTTGGTCGTGGTGGTGAAGAGTGTGAAACGTTAGCTGAGAATGACGTGAGATTTGAAGTGATTCCGGGCATCACAGCTGCTGCCGGAGCAACGGCTTATGCGGGCATTCCGTTGACGCACCGTGATCATGCACAAAGCGTGCAGTTTATTACAGGTCACTTGAAGAAAGATGGCGAAGATATTGACTGGCAATCTCTTGCTCAGCACAACCATACCATCGTGTTTTACATGGGCTTGAAAGAGAGTCCGAACATTCAGAAGAATCTACTCGATAATGGTATGCGAGCTGACATGCCAGTTGCGATCATCGAAAACGGTACACGCCAAGAACAAAAGGTGTTTAGAGGTGGGTTACGTGATTTAGCTGACCTTGCGAGCGTCGCAAAGAGCCCAGCGCTGATTGTTGTAGGCAGCGTGGCTCAGCTCCATGAAAAACTTGCTTGGTTTAACAAACAAGCTTGATCGTTTGACCTTCTAATTGGATCTCTAAGCCACTACTGAGTCCATCAAGAATCAAATACTGCAGCGGCTGCCTTGTCGCTGCATTTCTTGTTGGCGCATCGGCATTTCGTCAATGATATTGGTGATCTGTTTCCAATCTGTTTTGCCACTCCATCGGTGCTTCTCTTTCCCGTCTTTACCAATCAAAACAGCGGTATGTGATCCTTTCGGGATCTCGTAAATACTGGTGACTGCTTCTAAGTTAAACTCTTCTTCTAACCAAGTTGGGACTGTGTAACCACTCTCAGCAATAACCATAATGACGACATCTCGTTCGTCCAATTGACAGTTATTGAGCAACACTTCATTCAGAAACTCTTTAACGATTGAATCTTCCTTTGGAGCGAAATAAATCACACTGCGGTGTGGCAAAGGCTTTGAGTGAGAATAAGCGGGGTAGGCGAGTACTGAATTGATGGTTAAGCTCATGATTATTACCGTGCTGATGGTCAGTAGTTTAAGCAAACTAAACCAGCTACCAGAGTTTGATGGTTGATTTAAAGTTTGCATCGCTTTGGTTGTGTCGATGCTTACGATCGAATTGTGTGTTTGTCGGTGCAGCATTGCCAACCTCCCTTTAAAAACTCTAAGCCTGAGTACGATTTGAACGCTACGTAAAGAAGAAGGTGAAGATCAGAACCACCTAAGAAACGCTCAAAACAAATCCACTTACAATAAGCATAGTTAGGATTACGTAAAGACACTTAGCTTTACGCTAAAGATATTAGATTTACGTTAACGATAGCTGGCAGGTTCATTTTTATTGAGTAAAGCGACTCGCATTTTACAATTGAATAGAATAGGGTATACGGAAAATCTAAAGGTATGAATTTATGGAAAACATAGCAATTTTGGTCGACGTTCAGAACGTTTACTACACGACGCGCGACAAATACCGTTCTAACTTCGACTATAACCAGTTTTGGTATGTTGCCACGGAAGGGCGTAACGTTATTGCAGCTAATGCTTACGCAATCTCAAGCCAAGATCCAAAGCAGCGTCAATTTCATCATATCCTTCGTGGTGTGGGCTTTAATGTGAAGTTAAAGCCGTTTATTCAGCGTCGAGATGGCAGTGCAAAAGGCGATTGGGATGTGGGTATTGCGTTAGACGCGATAGAACTTGCTGAGACGGTTGATACGATTGTTTTGGTATCAGGAGACGGTGATTTCGAAATCCTTGTAGAGCGAATCAAAGAGCGCTTTGGCAAGCCTGTTGAAGTGTATGGTGTTCCCGGGTTAACTGCTCAAAATCTTATCGATTCTGCATCAAAATTTGTACCGATTGAAAAAGATTTTCTTCTATAGAGGAAATCGGGCACTTTATAATTGAAATCAATAATAACGATAATTAGAATGCAAACAGTTCTTATTTATCGGTATGTGTAATGTCTCGCGTTTTAGTTGTTGATGATGATATTCAGTTGTGTGAATTACTGGGTGAAGTGTTAGAAAATGAGGGGTATCACGTTGATACTGTTCATTGCGGTGAATCCGCGCTTGAGTTTATTCAATCTCACCCTGTCGATTTGGTTCTACTCGATGTAATGCTTCCGAACCTAAGCGGCATTCAAGTAGCAAGACGTATTTGTCAGCGTTTTGCTACTCCCATTCTTATGCTAACCGCGCTTAACGACGATGCCTCAATGCTCGATGGCTACCAAGCAGGCGCCGACCAGTACATCGCTAAACCTTTCAATGTTCCTGAGCTCCTGACTCGTATAAAGGTGATTTTACGCCGAGTGGGCTTTGAGCGTCAGAGACAATCTTTAGCTTCCTCTAATCACGGCTTGTGTGAACAACTCTCTCGTTTGCCATTAACTGGCACTGAAAAAGACTTGCTTGATTATTTGGTCAAAAATGACGGTATTGTCGTCTCAAAATCTGATCTGCAAATCCATGTACTCAAGAAAGAATTGTGTCCCTTCGATCGTAATTTAGATATGCATATCAGCAATATACGTAGAAAGCTCGTTCAGGCAGGTTTGTCTAAACAACATATAAAAACCGTTCGTGGTAAAGGTTACAGTTACCTAGAGTCGGTCGGAGCATGAGTAAAAAACTGCTGCGTTGCCCTGATTTTATTGCTAAGCGTAAAGACGGACTCACTTTCCAACTGTTCAGTTACCTGACCGTCATTTTGGTGAGTATTTTGATCCTGCAAGGTGTCGCTGAAAGAGCCTTGATGAAAGCGCTGCTTAAAGTCCCAGAATCGGTAAAAGCGGAAATGCTCGACCTTGCTTACCAAGCGAATGTGTTGATCGAAGAAGGGGACATGGATGAACTCGCGGACTGGGGTAATGCTCAGCAGTATTATCTGTTCGTAATTGATAAAGACAATCGTCCGATCACACATCGTCACATGCACCCACATTTTGAATTTAAGCTCAAATACTTAAGAACGTTAGATCACCAACTTAGTGATCGTGTGAGTAAGCCGATCTTCGGCCTACCACTGGATAACGGTAAAACACTGGTTATCCAACTACCGCACCAGTTTCATCCCGCAAAATCTTTTGCGCCATATTCCTATATGCTTAAAGCATTGATTGCATTGGTCGTATTGTCTCTGTTCTCGATTATCATGGCCAAAAGCCTTCAGCAACCGTTGGATAGATTGAGAGAAGCGAGCCGCAGACTGGCTCAAGGTGACTTCACGGTCAGTGTGGTGTCGGAGTTGAACTCCACCACGCGTGAATTCAACGAGCTTGCACACGATTTTGATTATATGACCTTTGAGATTAAATCTCTGGCTGAAAAGCAACGTTGTTTGATTCGTGATGTCTCACACGAGTTAAGAACACCATTAGCAAGGCAAAACCTCGCACTACACCTGCTGCGCAGCAAGGTTGATGATAAAAGCATTGGTTTGCTAGAACGAATGGAAAATGAAACAGAAGAGATGAATAAGCTGGTGGGTGAGATACTTGAATTTAGCCGCTTAGAAACCTCTCGCTATGACTCCAAGTTAAGTTTAATGCACCTTGAGCACTATTGTTCAATGTTGATCGCGCAGATGCAAAACGATTTAAAACCGAATCAAACTTTGATTGGTTCCCTAGAGACGCCGATATCAATGGTGAACGTTGATGAGAGGCTACTGCTTCGAGTCATTGGTAACTTGGTCGGGAATGCCATTAAATACGCGGGTGAGAACGCTCATGTGGTCGTGACGACATACGAACAGGTAATGGATAGACGTTACAGTGTAATATCTGTAGAAGATGACGGTGACGGTATTCCCGATAACAAGATTGCAGGTATATTCGACCCGTTTACTCGTATTGAATCAGCAAGAGACAAACGGTCTGGTGGCTACGGTCTGGGCCTTGCGATTGTTAAAGAAGCGATGGGTGTGATGAATGGACATGTAACTGCTGAGAATAGAGAAGGTGGGGGGCTGAGAGTGAACTTGATGTTCCCAATCGGTGATTAGCTTTCCCTATTGATAATTACCTTAAATTGATAACTGTCCCAACTCAGTAGTACTGACTTAAGCGATACCCAATAAAAACGCCACTGCATCTGCAGTGGCGTTTTTCTTTATGCGCTTTGGTATGGGCTAGGCGTAGCCATTAATTACGCCTGAGCTTGAAGACAAGAGCATAAGATAAGCGAGACTATGCCTGTTGGCGAGCTAGCTTAACTTCTTCTTCTTTCTCACCTGCTGCTGGGTCGTTGAAGCGAGACTCGTCTAGAGCGCCTTCAGACTTAGCAACGATGATAGATACGGCACTATCACCTGTGATGTTTACAGCGGTACGAATCATATCAAGAAGGCGGTCAACACCCATGATTAGAGCAATACCTTCAAGCGGCAGGCCAACTTGGTTCAATACCATCGCTAGCATAACAAGACCAACACCAGGGACACCTGCAGTACCAACAGACGCCAGTGTCGCCGTTAGGATAACCATTAGGTAATCACCCATTGAAAGGTCGATGTTGTACGCTTGCGCGATAAACGCCGTCGCAACACCTTGCATGATTGCAGTGCCGTCCATGTTCACAGTTGCACCTAGTGGTACTGTGAAAGAAGCGACTTTGTTGTCTACGCCCATACGGTTCTTAGCCGTTTCCATAGTTACTGGAATTGTTGCGTTCGAAGATGCTGTTGAGAATGCAAACATGATTGCATCTTCCATCTTACGTAGGAACGTAATCGGACTAAGACCTGTGAATCCTTTAAGCATCGCACTGTAAGTCACCAAGCCATGCAACAGCAGGGTACCAGCAAGCACTAAGAAGTATTCTGCTAGGTTCCAAATTGCACCTAAGCCAAGGCCAGAGAACAGTTTCGCCATCAAGAAGAATACGCCGTAAGGAGCAAGGTTCATTAGTAGCGCAACTAGCTTCATGATCACTTCGTTTAGATCAGAGAAAACTGCAGCGATACGTTCACCGGGTTTGCCCGCTGCACTGATTGCGATACCAAACAACACTGCAAATACGATAACTTGTAACGTTTTGCCCTCAGCCATCGCCTGAATAGGGTTGGTTGGGAACATGTCGATGATTACTTGGCCCAGAGAAGGGGCATCCGCTGATTTGAAAGAGCTCGCAGCAGTAAGATCCGCACCAGCTCCAGGTTGGAACAGGTTACCGATAGTTAATGCTAGAGTGATGGCAACGGCAGTAGTACCGATATAAAGTGCAAGCGTTTTGCCACCCATACGGCCAAGAGTTGATAAGTCTTTAAGAGAACTTGTACCGCACACTAGTGAAACGAAGACTAGAGGCACAACAAGCATTTTTAAACTGGCGACAAAGATTTGTCCGCCCACTTCAAAGAGTCCGTTAACGATGTAGTTGTTAACAAATCCGTTGTCTGCAAAAAGGGATTGAATGGCGAATCCCGTTAATATACCTACGACCATACCGAGGATTACTCGACCAGTCAGAGACATAGGTTTCTTGGTATTCATTTAGAACACTCCTTATTATTTATAACTTTGATACCTTTTCAAAGTGAGCAGGAGATTAGCAGTCGGATAATCAATTCGAAAAACAAAAAATGAGTTTGGAATTATAGATGTGATCAAAATCACTGATAATTATGTAAACTAAACAAATAAAAACAAAATAATTCACTATTAATTTACATCTATCGAGGGTTTTATACATAAATTTGTCGTTTCAAAGGTAGTAAATAAGAAGAGATGATTTTCTTATCAATCTTCACGTCTTCAATTGACTGAACAAATACCGTTGTTTCAAAAAATTCGGTGAAGATAACCAGTCGATTTACGTCCATGAGCCTTAACTATTTGTATTGAATGGTTTTGTTGAACTCCTCAAATATGACTCACCGACAGGCCTTTACAAAACTTTACGAATGCAAAGAATGTAAATTTAATGCAAATGGTAATAGTTATCACTTATATTCACTCCCGAAATAATTCAGTGGTACCGGCAACGGTTCAGCGAACACATCGAATAAATAACAAAGTGTTCGTCTAAAAGAATAAAAGCGGAGTAAAGGACATGTTTTCAAAGAGCCCATTGGCTTTAGTGATCGGCGCAGTATTAGCTTCACCAGCAGTATTGGCAGAAACAGTAAAAACAGACGAGCATATGGTTGTTGAAGGTCGTGACTACGGTTATAAAGCCGACACGAACACAACAGCAATGCGCATGGAGGCGACTCAATTAGAGACTCCGGGACAAGTTTTAGTAATCGATGAGCAAATCATCGATGAACAGCGTGCAACAACGCTTGGTGACGTGCTTAAGAATGACGCGAGTGTAAGTGCTGGCGGTACAAGCCGTAACCGTGAACGTTTCTCTCTACGTGGTTTCTCGGTAGAAAGCTCTTCGGGCTTCCTTAAAAATGGCCAGCAACATTGGTCTCACTACCGTCAACCTATTGAATTACTTGAGCGAGTTGAAGTAGTAAAAGGTCCTTCAGGTCTACTTTATGGTCAGTCAGCTCCTGGTGGTTTGATTAACATGGTAGCTAAAAAACCAACTTATGAAACTCAAGTAAGTGTAAGTCAAGATATTGGTTCTAATGACCATTCTCGTACAACGGTAGACGTAAGTGGCGCTTTGAACGACGCTGAAACTCTACGTGGTCGCGCGATTCTATCTAAAGAAAGCTACGGCTCTTGGAGAACTTACGGTGACGGAACTGAACCACAAACAGAACGTTTTGTTGGTGGTGTATTCGTTGATTACGATGTAACTGAAGACGTAATGGTTTCTGTTCACTACGATAAGACCAACGACGAAGGCAGCGTAGATTCTGGTGCACTATACACACTAGACGGCAACCGAGTGGGTAGCGACAAGCATATCTGGGATGCGCAGTGGTCACAGATTGAAAACGATGTTGAGAACGTTGGTTTTGATATTGCTGCTAACCTGACTGATACATGGTCATTAAAAACAGGTTTCAACTACCAAGATTTCGAACGTATTGATATGGAAAGCTACCCAAGCTTTTCAAACATGAATCCTGATGGTACAGGAACCGTGACTCAAGGTGGCAACTACCGTCATGACAAATGGCGTTTCAGAACAGCTTATGTCGATCTAACAACAACCGCTGATCTTGCGGGCACAGAGCACCAACTATTATTCGGTGCTAACTGGTTAGGCTACAGCTATTACCGTGGTATGGATCGCTTCAGCAGCGCTGAATACGCACCAGATGCAACAGTACCAGCGCCGTCAGTGGGTCCAACATCGCTAGGTAAGATGAGTACTTACGATACTTGGGGCTTCTACATCCAAGATTTGATTACTATTAATGATGAATGGCAAGTTCTTGCGGGTGCTCGTTTCGACCGTAAAGTAAGTGATGGCGTTGCAGAAGAAAACGTAGCACCTAAGCTTGGCCTGATTTACCACCCAGTATCAAACGGTAGTATCTACGCTTCTTACTCTGAAAGTTTCGAACCACAAGGTGTTGTGTCTAGCGGAAGCCGCAACTACACCAACGATGGCGAACTTCTTGACGCAGCAACGGGCGTGTCTTACGAAGTCGGTACTAAGTGGGAACTGATGGACGAACGTCTATTCGTTTCTGGTGCGGTATTCGATATTACCCAAGAAAACATTTCAATGGATGTAGAAGACACTTCATCAGGCGATTGGACGAAGACACAAGGTGGCGAACAAGTTCACCGTGGTGCTGAGCTAGCCGCACAAGGCTTTATTTCAGAGCGCTTCTCAATGTCTGGTTCTGCAATGTACTTAGATGCTGAAATCACGAACCATGAAACATATGAAGGTAACCGTCCAGTAGACGTACCTGAGTTTGCAGCAAGCGTTTGGTCTACCTATGCAGCAACAAACGAAGTTGATGTGAACCTGGGTCTTATCTACGAAGGTTCTCGTTACGGCGATAGCGCGAACACATTCAAGAAAGACGGCTACGCACGTGTAGATATGGGTGCTGCATACACGCTTAAGTACGACGATTCTCTTGATTTCGTAGCGCGTCTAACAGTCGAGAACGTATTTGATAAAGAATACCTAGCGGGTGGCGGTTCAACATCTTCAAACCACCAATTTGCTGAAGACGTAGTAATCGGCGAAGGCCGTAACTACATGGCGACTTTACAGGTAAAATACTAATTTGTTAGTAGGGTACTATTGTTAGCCTAAATACTAAGGGGAAAGTTTCGGCTTTCTCCTTTCGTGATTCTGCTATTCAGTAAAATATCCCTAGTAATGCGAGTGACTTTTAATGATAATGAGAGTGCTTATCAATAATAGTATTTATCAATAAAATGTATTTGACCTTCTTCTATAGTAAATGACTACAATTATGAATCTTTTAAAAACTAGCCTAGCGCTTGCCATCAGTTTGGTTGCAACGTCTTCTATGGCAAACAGCTTGGATCAAGCTCAATCAATTCAAAACAAGACCAATAACGCGTCGGCTTCGAGCCAAAAGGTTATTGATAAAAGCTCACAAGCGACTTTAATGCTGCAAGCTGAGATTGAGCGTCTGCAAGAAGAAGTTAAAAACCTAGAAATCTATCACGATCACCTTGCTGCATTAGTTGAGAGCCAAAACCAAGAAGCTCAAAGCATTGAAGAGCAGATCGAAGAAATCAAATACACACGCCAAGGTGTTGTGCCATTGATGTATCAAATGATCGATGGTCTTGAACAGTTGGTAGAGAAAGACGTGCCGATTAAGAAAGAACAGCGTCTAGAAAGAGTAGAAAAGCTACAAGCAATGATGACTCGTGCTGATGTGAGTGATGCTGAGAAGTATCGTCGTATCCTGGAAGCTTACCAAATCGAGATGGACTACGGCATCAAGCTCGGTGCTTACCAAGGCCGCGTTGCATTGAGCAACGACAGAACGATTGAAGCTGACGTGTTGCACCTAGGTCGTATCTCTTTGGTGGCTCGTAACCTAAATGGCAGCCAATATTGGTCTTGGAATCAAACACAAAATCAGTGGCAAGAGCTAGATTCTTCAATGAAATCTGAGCTAGATAAAGCTTACGACATTGCAAGCCAACAAGCGGCGCCAAGCCTAATTACTTTACCTGTTTCTTTAACTGTTGCGGAGGTTAAGTAATGAACTTAAAGCCATTAGCAGCATTGCTTTGCATTACATCACTTTCATTTTCAGCTTTCTCTGCATCAGATACGACGGCTCAGCTAGTTAATAAAGCAAAATCAGAGAGTCGAACTCAAGCTTCTCACAACGTAGTGCGTGAAGCTGATTTCAAAAAGACAGAACAAGAACTGAAAGCGATCAAAGCTCAGCTTGAAGCGAAGCGTACGTCTATCCAAGGTGCGACAGATGTTCTGACTCAAACGTTCAGTGATAACGAAAACAAGCTTGCTCGCTTAGAAGAGAAGCTGCGTTTAGAAACCGGTAGCTTAGGCGAGCTGTTCGGTGTCGTTCGTCAAAACGCAAAAGAACTCGGCGCAGAGCTTAGCTCAACCGTGAATAGTGTTGATCGTGCTGAACACACTGCAACTGTTGATCAAATCATTGATGCTAAATCACTGCCTTCAATGCCACAGCTGACCGGTTTGTGGATGAGCATGGTTGAACAGATCCAAGCGAGTTCTGAGCTTAGCAAATCTCAAATTGCATTCATTAATGGTGAAGGCAATACAAACAAGGTTGACGCTTACCGACTAGGTTCGATTGGTCTTGTGACAGAGCAAGGCTATGTTAGCTGGAACACTCAGCGTGAAGATGCGATCGCTTACCTTAAGCAACCACAAAATGGTCCAACGTTAGCGTCACTTTCTTCGTTAGCGAATGGTGAAGTATCTAACGTGGTTGTCGATCCTTCTCGCGGGTTTATGCTAGAGCAATTAGCACTTACGCCAAGTTTAACTGACCGTCTACAAGCGGGTGGTGTGGTTGGTAAAGTGATTCTTGGCCTACTAGCTATTGGTCTAATCATCGCATTAGTTCGTGGTGTCTCTCTTGCTATCGCACGCCAGAAAATTCGCGCGCAACTTAAGAACCCTGAGCAAGCGGGTGATAACCCACTAGGTCGTGTTCTTGCGATGTACAACAAGGAACAAAACCAAACGGTTGAAGCGTTAGAGTTGCGACTTTTAGAAGCGGTAGTTGATGAGCAGACTCACCTAGAGAAAGGTCTATCGATGCTTAAGCTATTGGCGGCACTAGCACCAATGTTGGGCCTTTTAGGTACAGTAACCGGCATGATCGAAACATTCCAAGTGATCACTCAGTTTGGTAATGGCGACCCTAAAGTTATGGCGGGTGGTATCTCGATGGCGCTTGTAACTACGGTACTTGGTCTGGTTGCGGCAATGCCTCTTCTACTGGCACACAACATTCTTAGCACTCAAGCAGAAAACATTCGCAATATTCTTGAGAAGCAAGGTATTGGTCTTGTTGCTGAGCAGGCTGAAAAGACCGTTGAATCAAACGCTGTTGTTTCACCAGTTGGGACTGCTGCGTAATGGATATTTTGTCGGGTTCTCTATTACCAGCGAGTTGGTTAACGAGTGACTGGCTGCTGTCTTTATCAAGCTTTATGGAGCAGGGCGGTTTCGTCCTGTGGTGGCTAGCGGCTGTCGTCCTAGTGTATTGGGTGCTTGTGGTAGAACGTGTGCTTTATCTTGCGTTCTACTTTCCTAAGCAACGCCAAGCTTGGATAGCGAAATGGCATGAAAGAGAAGATCACTCTTCTTGGCATGCCAAAGCCATTCGTGAAGGTTGGTTAGGGCAAGCGAGTATCTTGCTTAACCAAAACTTGAATTTTATTAAGCTGTTAGTCGCTATTTGCCCGATGTTGGGCTTGCTAGGCACTGTAACCGGTATGATCTCTGTTTTTGATGTTATGGCGACACAAGGCAGCAGTGACCCTAAATTGATGGCTTCAGGTATCTCGTTAGCAACACTGCCAACCATGGCAGGCATGGTTGCAGCGTTAGCGGGCATGTTCGTTCACGCTCGCTTAGCGAAAGTATGTAACCGCTTAGAATTGAAATTAGAAAAATCTTTAAGGAGTCAACGATGAGACTCGGTCGACGTCATTCTAAAAACGAAGAGGCTCAAATAGACCTTACTTCGATGCTTGATATTGTCTTTATCATGCTTATTTTCTTTATTGTGACCAGTTCATTTGTTCGTGAATCAGGGGTGGAAGTCAATCGCCCACAAGCTTCTAACGTAGTAAGCCAAAAGGATGCAGGCATCTTTGTTGCGATTACTTCTGCAAACGACATTTTCATCGACAAGCGTGTCGTAGATGTTGAACGTGTCCAAGCGACGTTAGAGCACTTGTTGCTAGAACAACCTGATGCTTCTTTGGTTATTCAAGCGGATGAACACGCTTACAACGGCACTGTTGTTAAAGTGATGGATGCCGCGAAAGGTGCTGGTGTTAAAAACATTGCGCTTGCTGCTGATAAGCGATGATCTTGGAGGATCTTCATAAATGATTCGCCTATTTCTTGCTTTACCGCTAGCGGGTGCGTTGGGCTTAGCGCTGTTTTCTTTCATGGCTTGGATGGTCGATAATGGCCACCAACGTTCACCAGACGATAGCGAGACGTTAAGTTTCAACATGGTGATGGTGGAACAAGAACAAGAAGTTCAAAGAAGACAACGTGCAGTTCCGGAAAAACCAGAAATGCCAGAGCCGCCACCGGAAGCGCAAACATCTCAGTCACAAGCTGAAGTTACGCCTCTGAATTCGATGTCTTCTCTGCCTTCATTGGATTTGAATACATCCATTGATGGCCTAGCGATTAACGCACCGACATTCTCTGATTTTGGGTCAAACCAACAGGCTATGCCTTTGTATCGAGTAGAACCTCGTTACCCTGCGAAAGCGCTTAAGCGTGGAGCTGAAGGCCATGTGATTATGTCTTTTACTATCGATGAAACGGGACGTCCAATTGACATTCAAGTCACTGACGCAAACCCACGTCGTATGTTTGAACGTGAAGCGATGAGAGCACTTAAAAAATGGAAATATCAACCGAAAGTCGTCGATGGAAAAGCGATAGCTCAGGTTGGTCAAACCGTGAAACTAGAGTTTAAGTTGGCAAAATGATGAAACATATATGGATATTAGTGGGCTTGTTGTTAATGCCCCTTACAACACAGGCACAAGAGCTAACCCAATATACTGCTATTCGTGTTCAAAAGGCGCATAAGCTTGCTCAAGATGAACAGGTTAAACAGGCCATTGACGTACTAGCAGGTTTAGAGCTTTCTAAGGGCTACGACAAAGCGTACGTAGCTCGTATGCTAGGTGTTTTTTACTGGCAAGATGGCAAAACCGATAAGGCGATTAAGCAGCTTACATACGCCGTCGATACCAATTTGCTGGTGGATGAACAAGCTTGGATAACGAAGCGTATGCTTGCGGATCTGTTATTAAACGATCAACAGTTCAAAAACGCGCTTCCACATTACTACGAGTTAGTAAAAACAGCGCCAGAGGCAGAAAAGAAAGACGTGCTTTGGATGCGAATTGCACAAGCGGAATACCAAATCGAAAACTGGTCGAAAGTCCTAGTGGCCATCGGTAATCACGACAAGTTCAATTCAAAACCAGAGTTATCACCTCTATCGCTAAAACTGGGCGCACAGCTTCAGTTAAAGCAGTGGAAACAGTCGATTCCTACACTGGAAAGCTTGATTGAACTTCAACCCGAGAAAGATAACTGGTGGCGTCAACTGGTTGGTATTCAACTTAGGTTAGATCGTAATCGTGATGCATTGAACACGTTAGCACTGGCTGATCTACAAGGTGTTGAGCTGAAGAACTCAGATCGCCGCTTGTTAGCGCAGCTTTACGCGAAACGTGGCATTCCAGAGCGCGCAGCACAAGAAATTAGTAAGTTAGATGATGCGAACAGCGATGTTCAACTTCTGGCTGAGCAAGCAACCTACTGGCAGTTAGCGAAAGAGTGGGACAGTGCTATTGAAGTGTGGACGTTAGCGTCTAGAAAAGACACGCAATATCATTGGAATGTGGCTCAGTTACTGGTTCAACAAGGTTACTACGATCGTGCTCTGGTTGTTTTGGATAAAGTGAAAGACAAGAACAAGCAAGCTGATGTTGCTTTAGCGAAAGTACGTTCATGGTACAAGCTAAAGAATCTTGATAATGCTCTTGCTCAAGCGAAACGTGCGAACAACATTGAGCCTTCTTCTGAGGCAAAAGGTTGGATTAAATATCTGACTCAGCTAAGAACAGTGAGTGATAACGGCAACGTCTAACTGCGAATAGCACAACAGAAGACAAGAGAAAGTAATATAGAGAAAAGGGTGTCATTTGATGGTTCAAATGACACCCTTTTTAATTTTGGCGGTTAAAGCTTTTTGAACTTTATCGTTCCAATGCGGCAGTTAAGGCTCGCACATCGTGCCGCTGGACGTAGCACTTTGAATCACGCCGCTGGTATCAGCAACCCAATTAATGGTGCAGTCACGATAAGGGTTTTTGAATGCGTGTACTGTATAACCATTGTCTAACGGTTTCTTGGTTTCAATCCAAGCATAGTTTCGAGACGCCCAAAAACTGATAGGGCGTGACCGTTCGGTGAGATAACGTTCTTGTACATCGGTTATGTCTGAACCGATGTATTCTTGAATATGTTCTTCCGTGCTGATTATTTGGCTGGTGCACGCCGTCACTAGCGCAGCAAAAGCCAAAACAAAAATACGCATTTCAAATCCTTTTAAGCTTCATTAGCTATCATCAAACCAGTGATCAAATAGTCCCAACTTTCTATCCTTAAAGCTACGACTGTTACCTTAAACCCATCTCAATCAAGCATGTTGAGATTGAGCTTTTTTGAGCTTTGACCCTGTTATCAATAACCTCTAATAAAACGAATCAAATCCCTTTAGTACACGTTAGCAAGAATATGCATACAGTTCGATTACTTCCCATGTAATGTTATGTAAATTTCCTTACGCCACTCGGCAAACGTAAACAATGTAAATTGAATGCCAATACGAATGATTATCAACTAAATTGTCGTCATAAAATTTATAGGTATTGGTTTGTATGTCGTTAAAAAGTAGGGCGGTTCAGTCATGGGCTCGTCGACTTCATGTTTATATTTCTATGGCGCTTCTGTTCGTGGTTCTTTTTTTCTCAGTAACCGGTATCACCCTGAACCGACCTGAGTTATTTGAATCAAGCCAACCCAATATCCAACGCTCTACGCTAACGCTTCCTACAAGTTTATTTACGGTTCAAGACGGACGTTTAAAAGCTGACGAGACAGCCTTTGAAACGTTTCTGTTCGAAGAAGCCAACCTCTCCGGCGTTCCTTCTGGTTTGGACATCTATGCAGAGATTGAAGATGGTGAGTTGCTCATCGGTGAGGTATCTATGGACTTCAAAGGACCCGGCTACAACGCTTCCGTTTTTGTTGACGTTACGTCTGAGTTTGTAGAAGTCGAAACCACTAATTACGGCGTTATCGCATTGTTGAACGATCTGCATAAAGGTCGTAACAGCGGTGAAGTATGGAAATGGTTTATCGATATCACTGCGCTATTGATGATCTTCTTTGTGCTTACTGGCGTGTGCTTACTGTTACCTAAGAAAAAGACGCTTAATACTTCCATCAAATGGACGGTGTTTGGGTCTGCAATCTCATTGGTTATCTATTTTGTCGCCGTGCCTTAACGCTTGATTCGATTGATGAATCGGATTGAAGAGCGAACTTAAGGTTAAACGGATTTAAAAGGTTGTTAAAAATGAAAAAAATGAACTGGAGCAAGGCGCTTCTTGCTTTATCTCTTTTGCCAAGCCTAGGTATGGCACAAGCGATTCCTGATACGGCAAAACTGGATGTCAGCTTTGAGCTTCCAAAGATTGATACCTCTATGTATGCACGTCCTTATGTGGCGGTGTGGGTAGAGAATAGCGAACGAAAGTCAGTGAAAACCATCGAGCTTTGGGTCGGTAAAGACGAATGGCTTAAGGATCTGCGCAGCTGGTGGAGAAAGGTTGGCCGTTACGATCGTGAACTGGTTGATGCTGTGACGTCTGCAACACGTCCTGCTGGCCAGTACCGTTTCGTGTGGGATGGTAAGAGCGACAGCGGTGAAACGTTAGAACAAGGCGAGTACACGGTTCATATCGAAGTGGTTCGTGAACACGGTGGCCGTAATTACCTTCGCCAAAAAGTATCACTCGCAGATTCAAACATATCTTACGAATTAAAAGCAACGGAAGAGACGGGTGAAATCACCCTGAACTACATCGCTAAATAGTAAGTGCGAACAGTAACTAGTAAGTGCGAACAGTAACTAGTAAGTGCGAACAGTAACTAGTAAGTACGAACTAAAACCAAGCTGAACAGAATAGACAGTGGTCATCGTAGGCTCAGATAGAGCGACACGGCTAACAATTATAAATAATGGAATTGAACATGATGAAACAGACAAAAATCAAAGCACTTGCTCTAGCGGGTGTGATGGCATTCGGCCTAGCAGCAACGACAACGGCACAAGCTCACCCACGTTGGATTTTGCCATCTCACTTTACTGTATCTAAAGAAGGTGGTGATTGGCTAACGTTCGATGTTACTGCGTCTCACGGTACGTTTGTTTTTGATAAGCCTGCTGGCAGCGAAAATGCTCATGTCATCATGCCAGATGGCCGCAGCGAGCGTCCTAACTTCGTTATTCGTGGCAAGCGTCGTTCAATCTTCGACTTCTATTTTGAAGAAGAAGGTACACACAAAGTGGCGATCAACAACCAGCCGTCTTACTACACGCAATACAAAGCGGGTCGCCGTGACACGGTGAAGTGGATTAAAGCAAACAAAGCTGAGCGTGACTCAGTTCTGCCTGAAAAATCACGTGACGTGGTAACGCAGATCAGCTTCACTCGTGCAGAAAGCTACATCACGGTAGGTAAGCCAACGGATTCAGTGTTCAAAATTGAAGGCAAGCTTCTAGAAATGAAGCCTGTGACACACCCTTCAGATATCGTTGAAGGCGAACCTGTGACATTCCAGTTCTTCTACAACGGTGAAATCCAGAAAGACGTGAAAGCGGAGATTACTCGTGAAGGTACGCTTTACCGCAACCACCAAGAGCAGATTGATGTGGTGAGTGATGAGAACGGTGAAATCACGTTTACTCCAGACGTAGCAGGTCGTTACGTAATGAAAGCGAACTACAAAGGTGAGTTGATTGACAACCCACTGGCAGACAAAGCAAGCGCGAACGTTCACCTAACGTTCGAAGCGCTGCTTCAATAGTCTGTGATATCGGGGCTAGATCCCTGATTAAGAATCAAAAAAACTTAAGGGCTCATTTGAGCCCTTTATCGCTCAGTTTACTTCTGAGAATTTGCACTGTGGCTAGGGTACGAACCATGACAATAAAAACAAAACTTAACGCTTTAATGACTCCTTGCTTAGCATTGGGACTTGGTTTCGCTGCATTACCTGCGCAAGCACACTTTCCACTGATGAGCTGCTGGTTTGAAGGTAAGACTGTTGCTTGTGAAGCGGGTTATTCGGATGGCAGCAAAGCGATTGATTACGCAGTTGAGATGTACGATTACGAAGACAACTTGATTGCAAAAGAGATGACAGATAAACGTTCTATCGTTGAATTCCCACATCCTGACACTGAGTTCTACCTTGTGTTCGATTCAGGTCATGAGTTTCCAGTTGAAGTTGATGTTGTAGAGATCAGTGAAGAATGATGATTCAAAGCGTACGTGCTGATACGGGCGGCAGAGAGGGCAAATGGGTAGGACTGATCATTGTGTTCATCCTTTGCTTTGCAACTGTCGCTATCCCATTTCATCAGGCTGAATCCCACGTTAAAGCAGTGCTTGATCATCAAATTCTAGTGACTGATGTTGAACAAGAAAACTTGGCGATGCTATCAGAGCTGCGTTTAGCGCATGAAGAAATCCGTGACCTGCGCATGGACTCAGATGGTGAATGGCCGAGTGTTGCATCACTTAAAGATGAATGGGTTGCCCCGTTTGTAGAAGATCAGAGTTGGAAGCGCAAAGGTTCTCATGCTTGGGTACTGGACGAGCGTGGTTACTATTTCTCTGCTCTAAGTGAATCTGCGACACCAAGTGAACAAGCTACGCCTACCGATCATGGTTTTGCGGATTCCTTTATTTTAAATGCGAACAGCGTTTCTCCTGAAATCTGGATCTTCTTGGGCGGTGTAGCGAAACAGCCCGCTACTTTTGACCAACACACGCTAGAGTCTACGGGTTGGAAAATGGTCGTGAACGAATCAGAAATTGAAAAGCATCATGAAAGCGATGCTCACTAATAATAAGAGAATTACTATGCGAATTATGACTCTGTTCATGTCGTTATTAGCGGTGTTCATGGCACCCAATGCATTGGCAAAAGAATATAAGATCGACAGCAACAAGCTGACGATTGGTATCACGCTTCAACCTTACTACAGCTACGTAAAAGCAGTAGTAGGCGACAAAGTGAACATCCTTCCTTTGGTTGATGCCGGCTTTAATCCGCATAACTACTTGCCACAACCGAACGACTTGAAGAGATTGAGCCAGATGGACGCCATCGTGGTAAACGGTATTGGTCACGATGACTTCGCGCTTAAAGTGATTTCAGCCGCGCAACGTGATGACCTAGTCGTGATCGAAGCAAACAAAGAAGTGCCTCTACTTCCTGCTCTTGGTCAGTCTGTTGGTCAAGGTGCCGTTAACCCACATACCTTTGTTGGGCTTTCGACAACAATTCAAAAGGTTTACACCATCGCGAGTGAGGTCTCTAAGCTCGACCCTGACAACGCGGCTTTTTATCGTAAGAATGCACGTAAATACGCAAAGCAATTTCGCTTTATGAAGCGCGATGCGATGTTGTCATTAGGTGAGTTAGATACTTCAGGTATGAAGGTCGCGACTACACATAATGCTTATGGCTACATCCTTCAAGAGTTTGGTGTGGATGTTGCGGCAGTAATCGAGCCTGCACACGGTGTTGAACCAAGTGCTAGTCAACTGCAAGAGACGATCGAGAAGATCCGCGCATCAGGCATTGATGTTCTGTTTTACGAGTTAAACATGCCAAACCGTTTTGTTGACACAATTGAAGCGGAAACAGGCGTTCAGCTTTATCGTTTTTCTCACATGACGCACGGTGAATATGAAGACGATAAAGTCGAAGTTGAGATGAAGAAGAACCTAGAGACGTTAATCGAAGCCATGAAATTTGCGGCGGCGAACCAAGCTAAAAGCGGGAACGCATAATGTTAGGTCCATCAATCTCAATTAATAAACTCGGTCTGCAATACGATAACAACGTAATTCTTGATGATATCTCGCTCGAACTTAAAGCGGGCGAGTGTCATGTGATCATGGGGCCAAACGGTGGCGGTAAAACTTCATTACTGCGCTCTGTGCTTGGCCTTACGCCTTTCTCTGGCCAAATCAATATCCACTGGCCAGAAAAGCAGAGTATTGGTTACGTACCTCAAAAAGCGACCTTCGAGTCTAGCTTGCCTTTGACTGTAATGGACTTCGTACTGCTTAACCAAACACGAATCCCATTGTTTTGGCGTCGTAAATCTAAGCAATTGGATCTTGCACTCGCACAATTAGATCGCGTTGGTATGGTTACTCGTAGCGACCGCCGCATGGGACAGTTATCGGGTGGTGAGCAGCAACGCGTGCTGTTTGCCCAAGCGCTATTAGATAACCCAAGTCTACTGGTGTTGGATGAACCAACCACGGGTATGGACGAGCAGGGCGTTCGTTATCTTGAATCGTTAATTCGTGAATGTGTTAGTGAAGGTCGTACGATCCTTGCGGTACACCACGATGTCACGGCAGTGCGTCGACTCGAAGCGAACGTACATGTTGTGAATCGATTCTTGGTTGATAGTGGCCCACACGAACAAGTCTTACACCCAAGTAAAATCGAGAGCCTGTTCCAGCACTACAGCAGTGGCTCTGCGATGACCAAATCGAAGGAGGTTGCGTAATGGATTGGTTACGACAACTAGCCATTAGTGGCGTGGAAGCGGGCTGGTTATCAGACAGTTTCATGTATGCCTTCATGGTCAATGCTTTGGTTGCAGCGTTACTACTTGGTCCTCTGTTAGGTGGTCTGGGTACTTTGGTGATTGCTAAGCGTTTGGCTTTCTTCTCTGAAGCGGTAGGCCACGCGGCATTAACCGGTATCGCTATAGGTGTGTTGCTTGGCGAGCCACCAGAAAACCCAATTATTGGTCTGTTTAGCTTCTGTATGATCTTCGCGCTGCTTCTTCACTTTGTAAGAAACAGAACCAATGTGCCATACGATACTTTAGTTGGCGTTTTCCTTGCTTTAGCACTGGCAGTGGGTGCGGCATTGCTGATGTACGTGGCGCGTAAGATCAACATCCACATGCTTGAGAACGTACTATTTGGTTCGATTTTGACGGTAACAGACCAAGACTTAGCGATTCTCGCAGGCAGCTGCGCGATCATTATTTTGCTCTTGATACCGACGTTCAACCGTATTCTTCTAACCTGTATCAGCCCTGATATTGCCAAGGTTCGTGGTTATAACACCAGTTTCTACGACTACTTGTTTGTCATGATGATCACCTTAGTGACGATTGCAGCGGTGAAGATCGTAGGTGCTGTTCTGGTTGGTGCATTATTGCTGATCCCAGGTGCGACAGCTCGCTTGTTAACTAAACGCATGGGCAGCTTTGTATTGCTGTCGGCATTACTGGCAACAGTCGCGTGTTTAGTTGGAACCGTCTTACCTATGGAATTGAAACTACCAGTACCTTCGGGCGCTTCGATCATCATCGTTTCAGCGACATTTTTCCTAGCGGCAACGCTATACCGGATTATAAGAAAGGCATAATCATGACCTCTTTAATTAATCGTATCTCAAGAACAGTGAAGGCTATTACTAAAGTTGGTGCCGTTAGCAGCCTATGGTTGGCCGGCTCAATGGTGTCTATCAGTGCTAATGCCGAGGATATCCTTACCAGTACGCCTGTGACTTATGCTTTGGCGACAGAGCTAACCAAAGGCACAGACATTACCACCGAATATCTGCCACCAAAGCGCTACGGCATTGATCGTCTGCCAAACTGGTTTGGTACTAAAGGCGCAAGCAAAGTCCTTCAATCCGGCGAAAAGGCGACCGTAGCATTAACGCTGTCATCTATTTGGCAAGCTGATCCTACATTTGTATACGCAAGACAGGGCAATATCCGTTTGGTTGAAGTGGATGCGGCTCAAGCGATTACACCGCGCGCGCAAGGTGTAGCTGCGCTGACGTTATCAAATGGTGAAGTGTCTAAATACGCGTGGTTAAACCCAACCAATCTAACGCGTATGGCGGCAATTGTGGCTGATGACTTTAAGTTGTTGTGGCCTGCGCAAGCTGAAACGATTGATAGCAACTTACAACGTGTGATGTTGGATGTTCGTGAACTGATCAACAAGCAGCAAGCAGTATTGCTCGACAATGACGTAGATTCAGTATTGTTGCTTTCAGAAAGCTTGGAAGATTTCGCCTCTGGCAGCCAACTGTTTGTTGAAGAACGCATGTTCAAAGCTGAACTGGAATGGACAGAGCAGGACAAAGCCAAGCTTAAAGAGATGTTTTCGGAAGATGATGCTCTATGGTTAGTTACAGCGAAAAAGCCAAGCAACTTGATTAAATCATTGGTACCGAATGAGCGTATCTTGGTAGTGGATTCTGTTGATCGTTGGGGCAGAGCGGGAATCAACGCAAAAGCACCGTTTGCCCGTTGGGAAGTGCAGCCATTCAAAGGCTAACCAGCGCGATTAAAAATGGTAGGATCAAAAAAGCAGCCCAATTTGAGGCTGCTTTTTTGTTCTTGTCTGTTGGCTCTGAAAAGAGTGTCAGACAAGAGGACTGCGAGTATAAACTTACTCTGCAGCTTTTGTCTCTTCAGCTTCAACAGTTGCTTCTACTGAACCTTCAGCTTGCTCTTGAGCTGCTTTCGCTTGTTCTTCAGCTTCCATTTTTGCACGGTCAGCTTTAGAGATGTAGCGAGGCTTGTTGCTACTATGCAGTTTAGAATTCGCCTGTTTCTGCTTCTTTTTTAGAATTTGATTGATTTTTTTCTTACGGTTCATTGCTGCATAGCCTTGTATTTAGTTTAGGCGGTGGAGGATAATCATTTTAGCTCTAGAACTCAATATTTACATGGTATTCAGCAAGGAAAATATCACTATGCAGTCAGTCGAGACCGAACGTTTAAGATTAAGAATGATCACACCTCAAGATGCGGCGTTTATTCAACGACTATACAGCTCAGAAGATTTCCTGCGTTACATTGGTGATAAGGAAATCAACGACACTGAAAAGGCTGTCGAGTACATTGAAAACAACATTCTTAAGATGCATGAAGAGAAGGGTGTCTGTTTGTTGATGGTTGAAATCAAAGAAACTTCAACGCCAATTGGTATCTGCGGATTAATAAAAAGAGACACCTTAGCGTCGCATGATATTGGCTACGGGTTTGCTCCTGAGTTTTATGGTCAAGGCTTTGCCCAAGAAGCCGCGGAGGCGATAATTGAACAAGCTAAGCAGAATGCTGATATCGATCATTTAGTTGCCATCACTACCTCTGATAACATTCGAAGTATCACACTACTGACTAAGTTAGGCTTTGTGTTCGAGCGAGTTGAAGATGTGATAAGCGAAAGCGTTAATCTCAACCTGTATGGTTTCTCATTAGGTAATTAAAACATGTTCCAACATAACAATATTCTACAAGGTGAGCTCGCAACGGAGTACAAAACCGTTATTGCGATGGTGCACATCTATTGCAAAGATCACCACGGTGAAGTTCGTCAGAATAACGCGTTATGTGAGGAGTGTGAGCAACTGTTGCGTTACGCCGAAACACGACTGGATAGATGTCCTTATGGCGAAGCAAAACCGACCTGTAATAAGTGTCCGATTCATTGCTATAAACCAGACCCGAAAGAGCAAATGCGATTGGTGATGCGCTATGCCGGGCCAAGAATGCTACTTAAGCATCCGATATTAGCGATTCGACATCTGATTCATGAGAAACGGAAAGTGCCTGAAAAGCCGTTGCCGAATGTGTCGAACCGCCATATCCGAATGAACAAGAAGTAAGTGGCGCTTTAAAGTAATTTCTAAAGAAATGCAAAAGGTCTGATTTCTCAGACCTTTTTTATGTAGATACGTTTTATCTAAGTTTGAATATAGCCAGGTAACTGAAACTTACGCCGCTTGAGGCTCTTCGTAGGTCACCGTTAGGTTGTTGATCCAGCGTCGGCTCAAATAACGGTGTGAACAGATGGTCAATTTCACGACTTCTTCTACCAACATTAGACCATAGATGTATTTAAAGTCCCATTCAGCGACAAACGCGCCGTAAACACATACTGGAATGCCCACCATCCACATCGCGATGAAATCCATGCGAAGGCAGAACGCATTATCACCACCAGCACGAATAATACCGTTAATGATCACCATGTTGAGCATGCGAATCACGACCGCAAAGCACATGATCATCATCGCAGGTGAAGCAAGCGGGTATAAAGCGTCTTTGGTCAGGTTTAGCCATGACAGAACGTGCTCTTTACCCATAAACAATAGCAAGCCTACAACCGCACCAAAACCAACCACGGCTTTGATGAACGTCAGACCCATACTCATAGCGTCATCAAACTCATCACGACCGAGTGAGTGACCAAGCAACACGGAACACGCTACAGAAATACCAAAGAATATCGAGTAACACAGCGACTCAAAAGGCGCGAGCATAGAGAACACAGCAAGTTCCGTTGTGCCCATGTGACCGAAGATCATTTGGTATGCCATAGTACCCATTGCCCATAACACGGCATTCATCGTTAGTGGCAAAGCAATACGACGGTAAGACAACCATAATGACGGACGATGTGGTGAGCTAGGCGTGGTTAACAACCAGTGTTTACGCATGCGCATATAGCCATACATCAAACCCACTTGAATCAAGCGCGCTAAAGTGGTTGCCAATGCCGCACCTGCAACGCCCATCGCTGGAATACCGAAGGCACCTTTAATGAGTACGAAGTTAAGTGCGATGTTGAGGGCAATCGTGACCGCACCAAGCAATAGTGGTGTTACGGTGTCACCTGATGAGCGCATGCTTGCTTCTACCACGACCACAATGTGAGTCAGAAGAAGGACAGGGAATCCATACCACAGGTAAGTCGCGCCAAGTTCAATCACGGTTTGATCGCTGGTCTGCAACATCATTAAAAACTGAGAACCAAGAGTGATGATTGCAGTAACAGGCAGCAGAACTTTTAAGCCAAACACCATTGCGATAGATGATACCGTTCGCGCGCTTTTTCGGTCGTTCTTTCCCCAGTATTGAGCGACTAATGTTCCGTTTGCTGAGGCCAACCCTGCCATAATCATAATAGCAACGAAGTGCCATTTTGATGCAATTCCCACAGCCGCAGCTGCTTCCATACCATAATCACTGACCATTAATACGTCAGCAAGGGCAAGAATAGCGACAAGCGCACTTTGTAAAGCAACAGGTAAACCCAGTTTAACGATACGAGGTAAGATGCTCTCTGGCTTGTTATTCATAGATGAGTTAGGGTTGATGTTAGTTGTCATAAGCTCTCCGATTTATGGCAGAACTATAGTGATTTGAGCGAAGTAACAACATGTTTAAAAAACAACAAAACCTGTGCGAATCCGTCATTGATTCAATGAGACCAAAATCAACTTGGCATGATGATGTTTTTCTCGCTGAACAGTGCAAAGAACGTTTTTTGACCGTTGAAGATATTCCAGAGATGAAAAGCTTTGGTGTCTATATGGGCGGCATGGCGAAGCTATATGATGGCTACTGGGTTGAGCGCGAATCCGTTAATGTTCATACGTTGATTTTCACTATGGAAGGTGGCGGCATTCTAACAACCGCAACATCGGTCCAAGCGATTACACCTTATACACTCGTGGTGCTTCCTGCTGAAACCCCATTTCGTTTTGAACTCGATCCTCAATATAATTATTGGAAAATGGCGTGGATGCTGACGCCTGACACCAAGCAATGGCAGCACATAGCAAGTTTAGGACAGGGGATTGTGCCTTTTGGAGAGTGTGAGCAGATCTGGTCATTAATGAACTTGGTTTACTTTGAGATAGGCGGTAGAGCCAGTTACCGTAAGTTACTCTTGAGTGAAATTATCCGAACATTGACGGGGTTTGAGCCTAAGTCGACCAGCACCACTGCACGTGTTCAAGCGCTCTATAACGAAATTGAAAGTAGTCTGCATCAGCCATGGACAGTGGCAGGGATGGCTGAAAGAGTGTTTATCAGTGAAGAGCAACTCAATAGAGTCACCAAGACGCTATTCAACCTCTCACCACGCAGTAAATTGATTCAATTACGCATGGACAAAGCCACCAGTCTACTGAAATATCAAGATTGGTCAGTTTCTATGATTGCTAATCGCTTAGGCTACAAAGATCCTTATAACTTTTCGCATCGTTTCAAAAAGCATTTCGGTTTATCACCCAGTCAATATCGAAAGAGCCATCGACTTCTTGGTTAGCCTTGCACGATGAAATGAGAAGTGTGGGAGAAGAAGGTTACATATAGGCATGAGTTGAAAAGGGCCCTTCGCTTAGACATAAAGTCTGAACTCGGAGCCCTAATGACACGCATCTAGTGTCTGTCTATTTAAGCTTACTCGCCTGCAATCTGTAGGTGAGAGCGCTTTAGGCTAGCAATCAACATGTAGATCGTTGTAGCAAGTAGAGACGCGAACAGGTAAGTGAACAATCCTGCTTGTGAATCCATAAAGCTGTCTGCAATGATTGGTCCCGCAACAGAACCGATGCTGTAGCAAAGTAGCATGATTTGAGTCACTGACACCAAGTAGCTTGGGTCAAGGTTACGGCAACCTAAGTTAATCGCGATTGGGTATAGCGCAAATGTGGCCATGCCTAATACGAACAAGCTCATGCCTAGTACGTAGAAATCGTGATTGATAGTCAGCACACCAATGCTTGCAACCCCTAGCAGGCAGAACAAAGCCATTAATAACACTTGTCCTACGTGGTGAGATAACCAAGTCACCATCGGCTGTACAGCCATACCACCCATGATAACCAAAGCCATCAAACCACCAATGTCTTCGTGTGCAATGTTACGTTGAGCAAGTTCAACTGGCATCAAGCCGTAAATCGCACCTAGCGTTAATCCGGAAACAATGCAGCCAATTAGCGCGCTGTGGCTTAATTTGCTGATCTGCTTTAAAGACAAAGATTGCGCATCGTGGATCTGTGGTGGAGTTGCTTGTCCGTACATCAGCACAATGATCGCACCAAACAGAAGGGTGAACATTGCGATGAAAGGTACGCCACCAGTAATACCTAGGTAACCGATACCAAGCTGACCAACTGCAGAACCGCCGTACAGTGAACACATGTAGATAGCGAGACGTTTTGCGCGTTGTGACTCGTCGCCGCTCATTAGCCAAGACTCTACAATCACGAAGATACCTGCAACCGCCACACCAGCCACAAAGCGAGCTAGTAGCCATACTGCTTGGTGTGGGATCAATGGCAATACAAGGATCGTTGCGATGAACACACTCAATGCGATGACGAACGCGTCTTTGTGGCCAACACGCGCAATGGCACGTTCAATCAATAATGTACCAGCCAGTAGACCTGCATAGAATGCACTCGCCAACCAACTCGATAGATCTTTGTCTAAGCCATACTCAGACAGCATTAATGGTAATGAACTCATTAAGTAGCCTGAAGCGATCGCGTAAAAAGACAATGCAATAACAGGAACAGTTATGCGAGTTGTTGGTTGGATGTTGTCCAATGCAGGAGCCTCTGATAGTAAAAGAAACGATGAATTTTCCGCGACTATGGGGGAGAAACTGAATTGGGTAAAACAAATAAAAATGGTCGTTAAGATAAAAGAAATTTATCGACCAACTAAACTAAAATACGGTTGCGATATTTGGTGGTTTGGCGAGATTTTATGCGGGCAAAAAGTCGTTAAGCCGTTGTTCATTGGTGGTTTAATTTAGAAAAAGATTGCAGCGTGATTGTCTTTTTATGATTTGGATTGAGTGGGATTTTAAGTGTTAGACCGTTTCTTTACGGTATTGACGTGGCGAGCTTCCACTCCACTTACGAAAGGCATGACGAAAGTTAGCGCTATCAGAAAAGCCAACTCGTTCAGATATCTCTTCAATACTCATTCGAGTTGAAGAAAGGTAGTGCCGGGAAAGGTGAAAGCGAACATGGTCCAGTATCTTCTGATAGCTCGTATCCGCTGCTTTCAGGTGACGACGCAGAGTTCGAGAAGACATGCCCAGTTCTGAAGAAATGGATTCTATAGAAGGGTAACATCCTGGCCTTTCAATCAGCATCTGAGAGACTTTCTCTTTGAGGCTACTGGGTGCACTGACTTTTGCCAACATGTCATCACACGATTTTAAGCACATCTGTAAAGTGATGGGGTTGGCGGTAGGAAGAGATGAATACAAGGTGGTTGCGTCGAACTCCCATTCAAGCCGGTCACTATTGAATTCAACCGGGCAGCGGAAAATCTCTGTGTATAGATCGCCGTATTCAGGTTTTGGATAGGGGAAGCGGATCACTTGAGAAGGAAAGGGCTGCTGTAAGACCTCTTCGCACAAACTGTGTATCGCCGCGAACCAGTATTCACAACAAAAGGGCAGTAAAGAATCGAGTTCGATAAGTTGCTCTGCGCGAAAGTAACCAATGTTGTCTTCTACAGACATGGTTTTCCTGAGGACAGGGCCAGCAAGTTGCAGATACTTAAACCCGATTAAAAAGGCATCGAGTAGTGTTTCGCTGCTAAACACCGCATAACCGAGCACGCCGAAATCGCTGAACCTCGCTTGTTGGCCAACTTTAAGCCCCAATCCGTCTTCGTTGGAATTCGCTAACGCATTACTGAACACAGCAAGCTTTTGCGCCAAAGTGATGTGTGTATCGGGTGTGTTGAGTTGGAGAGCATCGATGTTACTGCCTTCGAGCAACTCTTCGATACTGAGAACAGGCGACAGGTAACGATGCAGCAACTGAAGATCCAGAATGCCGAATGCTTGCATGTCGGGTTCGTAAACTGCGGTGTATTCCATAAGCTGCCTCTTCTTGAATATCGATATCTTAACCGAACTTTTAACATTTACGCCTGTTGCTTGTTCTCACTTTCGCAAGCTTGTTCCAAATTTTGGTTTATGTGTGCAAGGTTTTATTGGGCTTACACAGGTCGTGTCCGAATATCACCGGTTTTTGTCTTTTTGAAACCTGTTCGAAATGTTATCGAAATGTTATCGAAATGTTGTAATTTATTGGGCTGCACATTGGAGCGTCTCAAACATTTTGCTCAATAACGACTCTTATCTACATGACACACCAATGTGCAGGCTCGTGATGACAAGAAAGAGACTTATTACAACGATTAGAACGTCTACGGTGACCGTCACAAACAGGTCTAAGCCGCACAAGGAGATCATGGATGCACAATCTTGCTGTTAATTTGGAGCGTAGCGCTTCGCTTTTTCCAACTAAAGCCGCTCTGCGTATGGGATCGGATGAAATCAGTTTTTCTCAGTTAGAACAACTTTCTGGAAACGTGGCTGCTAACTTGAAAAGACTTGGGTTGCAGAACGGAGATAAGGTAGCGTTGTCATGCCCGAACGTGACTTACTTTCCGATAGCCTATTACGGGATTCTAAAAGCGGGTTGTGTAGTCGTGCCTTTGAACGTGCTATTCAAGGCCAGAGAGATCGCTTATCACCTTAATGACTCTAACGCGAAGGCCTATTTATGTTTTGACGGCAGTGAAGAGCTTCCAATTGGTCGCTATGGTTTACAAGGTTTTGAGCAGGCAAACCACTGTGAACACTTTGTCGAGATGCCTATCCCAACAAACACAGACACTACTTTAGAAAGTAATGGGGAGCATGAATCAATCGCTGATTGGTTGGCACAACCTTTTACTCCTTTTGAGTCTGTGGCTTGTCATGGCGATGATACCGCTGTGATCCTTTATACCTCTGGCACGACGGGTCAACCAAAAGGGGCTGAGCTTTCCCACACCAACATGCAAACCAATGCGATGTCGTCACAGTATCTAATGAGATTGGAGTACAGCGACACCACAATGGCTACACTGCCTTTATTTCATAGCTTCGGTCAGACGGTGATGATGAACGCGAGTGTGCTAACAGGGTCCACCATGGTGTTGATTCCTCGTTTTGAACCGTCATTGGTTATTGAACAGATCATTAGCCATAAAGTCAGCGTGTTTGCGGGTGTTCCTACTATGTATATCGCGCTATTAAAGGCGGGAGAAGAGTCTTCTGATAGTTTAGAAAACACAAGCAAACGCTCTGAACAGGTTAAACACAGCTTGAGGTTAGGTGTTTCTGGCGGTGCTTCTATGCCGCTTGAGGTTATACGACAGTTTGAATCTCGTTTTGAATTACCAGTCTTAGAAGGTTATGGGCTCTCGGAAACGGCGCCGGTTGCGACCTTTAATCATATTGATGGCGATCGTTTATCGGGTAGTGTCGGTCAGCCTTTATGTGGCCACCTCATCAAGATTACTGATATACAAGGCAACTCTGTCGCTATGGGTGAACTCGGCGAAGTCTGCATTAAAAGCCCAAGTGTGATGAAAGGCTATTATCAAAGGCCAGAGGCGACAGCTGAATCTATTCGTGATGGTTGGTTCTTAACGGGAGATATCGGTCGCGTCGATGAGCATGGCAATTTGTTCATTGTTGACCGTGTTAAAGACATGATTATTCGTGGTGGGTACAACGTTTATCCACGTGAAGTCGAAGAAGTGTTGATGTGTCACCCCGATGTCGAAATGGTCGCGGTGGTAGGCGAGCATCATGAACATTTAGGCGAGGAGATCCACGCGCATGTGGTTCTTCACGAACATACGCAATGTGATAGTGCCGCCTTGATAGCATGGTGTCGTGAGCAACTCGCCGACTACAAATACCCGCGTAAGGTATTCATTCGTAAAGCCTTACCCATGACAGCAACCGGAAAAATCTTGAAGCGTGAGTTACACCCACTAGAAATAGCGGAGATGGCAAATGGATAGTTATGATTTTATTATTGTTGGCGGTGGTTCAGCTGGGTGTGTGATGGCTTCTCGGCTGTCGGAAGATCCTGATGTGACGGTTTGCTTGTTAGAAGCGGGTGGTAAAGACACCAGCCCATTCATTCACACACCCGTTGGCGTGGTGGCGATGATGCCAACCAAACTCAATAATTGGGCATTCGAAACGGTTGAACAGCCGGGTTTGAACGGTCGTAAAGGCTATCAGCCTAGAGGTAAGACACTTGGCGGTTCTAGCTCTATCAATGCCATGATGTACGCTCGTGGACATCGCTATGACTACGATAGATGGGAAAGCTTGGGCAATGCTGGCTGGAACTATGAATCCTGTTTGCCTTACTTTAAGAAAGCAGAAAACAACGAAGTCCACCAAGATGAGTTCCATGGCCAAGGTGGTCCTCTTAATGTGGCCAATCTTAGATCGCCAAGCCCTATGTTGGAACGTTATTTAACGGCGTGTGAATCGATAGGTGTCCCTCGCAATGAGGATATTAACGGCGCTGCTCAGTTTGGGGCGATGCCGACGCAGGTAACACAGCTGAATGGTGAACGATGCAGTGCTGCCAAGGCTTACTTAACGCCAAACCTTTCACGATCGAATCTCACGGTCGTGACTAAAGCCACCACACATAAGGTTTTGTTTGAAGGCAAGAAGGCGATTGGGGTTGAATATGGTTCTAGCGGAAAGCGTTATCAGATACGATGCAACAAAGAAGTGATTCTTTCCGCTGGCGCGTTTGGTTCTCCCCAATTGCTGTTACTGTCTGGTGTCGGTGCTCAAACTGAACTAGAGACACATGGAATCGAACAGGTTCATGAATTACCTGGAGTGGGCAAGAACCTTCAAGATCATATCGACTTAGTACATTCGTATAAATGCAGTGAAAAGCGTGAAACTTTTGGTATCTCGCTGCAAATGGCCTCTGAAATGACCAAAGCCTTACCACTATGGCGCAAAGAACGCCGCGGTAAAATGAGCAGTAATTTTGCAGAGGGAATAGGCTTTCTCTGTTCCGAAGATCATATCGCTGTACCGGATTTAGAGTTTGTATTTGTGGTCGCTGTTGTAGATGACCATGCTAGAAAAATTCATACCAGTCATGGCTTTACCTCTCATGTCACCTTATTGCGACCGAAGAGCTACGGCACCGTAACGCTCAATAGTAATGATCCCTATGATCCGCCTAAGATCGATCCTGCGTTTTTCAGTCATCCTGAAGACATGGAGATCATGATTAAGGGCTGGAAGAAGCAGTATCAAATGTTAGAGAGTTCCGCGTTTGATGATATCCGAGGCAATGCTTTCTACCCTGTGGACGCCAGTGATGACAAGGCTATCGAGCAAGATATTCGCAATCGTGCAGACACTCAGTATCACCCGATCGGGACCTGTAAAATGGGACCTAGTAGCGATTCTTTAGCTGTGGTAGATAAAGATCTCAAAGTTTATGGATTGGATAATTTGAGAGTCATTGATGCTTCTGTGATGCCGACACTGATTGGGGCAAACACCAATGCACCAACCATTATGATTGCTGAGAAAGTCGCAGATCAAATCAAACAGCAATACGGGTTTGGCAAGCAAGAATCTAATATTCAAGCGAAAGGCGAAGCTGTAGTTTTATTCAAGAAGTTAGGTGATAACCATAAATAAAACAGTAGGTTAGATAGTCTTGATTTGGTAAGACTCTCTAACCTATTTTTGTGTGCTTACTTAGAATTAAGTAATGCTAAATCAATAGCTTAACCAATAGTATTACTTAGTTAGTGCTTGATTAAGCCACTGATCAAATTGACCTTTTGGCAGTGCACCGTTAATCGTATCAACACGTTGACCGTTCTTGAACACCATCACCGTTGGGATGCTTCTGATTTGATACATAGCCGCCAGTTGCTGTTGAGCTTCGGTATCAATTTTAACAAATCGAACATCGCCAGCGCGCTCTTTAGCGACATCGCTAAATACAGGTGCGAAACCTACACATGGGTTGCACCATGTCGCCCAAAAATCGACAACGACAGGCTGTGAACTGTTCAAAATTGATTGGAAATTCAGTGACGTACCTTCGATTGGTGCACCGTCTAGAAGTGCGTTTTTGCACTTACCACAAGTAGGGCTTTCTGAAATTCTTTCTGAAGGAACTCGGTTTACGCCACCGCAAGAAGGGCAACGTGTGTTGAATGTAGACATAACTTTCTCTTTTTATTGCGTCTCCGTGCCTAACGCGATTTACGAATCATGTACGGAACGCTTATACTGTTTAAAACAAGAATAAGATACTCAAATAAAAACAAACAATAAACAGGTAAATGATGACAAAATTTTACGCTGAAATTACGGGCTGGGGAAAGTGTCTGCCACCAGCCGTGCTATCCAATGATGATTTAAGCACTTTCATTGATACGTCTGACGAGTGGATTCGTACTCGAACTGGTATCGAAAATCGTCGTATCAGTCATGTAAATACCTCTGAGCTAGCGACCGTTGCTGCTCAACATGCAATGGCGTGTGCTGGTTTAACAGCCGAAGATATCGATCTTGTGATCGTAGCGACGTGCAGTCCAGACTCTCTTATTCCAAATACCGCGTCTAAAGTTCAACAGAACTTAGGCATCAAGAGCGCAGCAGCTTTTGACCTTAATGCAGCGTGTACAGGCTTTATCTACGGTGTTGAAACAGCAACTCGATTGATTCAAGCGGGCAACTACCGCAATGCGATCGTTGTGGGTGCAGAGCGTCTTTCATTCTTCATCGACTGGACCAAGCGTGATACTGCGGTTCTATTCGGTGATGGCGCTGGCGCTGTGGTTTTATCGCGTACTGAAGAACAAGTGGGTTTACAAGAAGCTCAAATCGGTTGTGACGCAGAGGGCCGTGACATTCTAGCAGTACCAAAATTCGGTACGTCTATGGACCGCTTTGCTGCTGATAACGGTTACTGGGATTTTGATTTCGTTGGTAAAGAGATCTTCAAGCGTGCAGTGAAAGGAATGGGCGCTGCAGCACATACAGTATTGAGTCGCACTGGCATCTCAACTGAAAACATCGATGTTGTGATTCCGCACCAAGCGAACATCCGAATTATTCAAACTCTGTGTGATATGGCGGGCATTGAACGTGAGAAAGCGTTTGTGAACATTCAAAACTATGGCAACACGTCGGCTGCGACTGTGCCAATTGCATTGTGTGAATCGTTAGAGCAAGGCTTTGTTAAACCGAACTCAAACATCCTTGTGGCGGCATTCGGTGCCGGTTTAACTTGGGGGGCAGGCCATATTAAGTGGGGTAGCCGTGTTGATCCGTTAGGTCAATCGGACGCTAAGCTTCCAGAAGCAGATAGCTCGGCATTAGAACTTCTAGAGAGAGCCATTTTACACTGTAAAACGCGTCCTAATTCTGAGAATGAGTAGCAGCATGGCGCAAGTTCGTTTTATGACAGAAGCCGACCTCGATGGAGCGGCTTTAGTTCACCAAGCTACTTTTGTTCGACAGCAAAACTCAAAAAATTGGTTACAATGTAACTTAAATGCTGCGCCACGCTTTCTTAACTTTGTTGCTGAAAGCGATGGCGAGATTGTCGGCTACATTATTTGGGTTCAAAAGAGTGGGTTTAGGCCTGAAGCTGTTTTGGAGCTAGAACAACTTGCTGTGTTACCGAGTGCTCAGGGGCAAGGATTGGGCAAAAAGCTGATTCTAGACTCTTTGCCTCAAGTGAAGCAGAAGCTATCAGAGCAGGGCTCGACACTAAAACATGTATTAGTGACCACCAGAGCAGATAACTTTGCACAAAAGCTCTATCAGTCGACATTGGGCGCAGAAGTCGAAACCACGATTTCAAACCTTCACTCAGCCGATGAAGTGCTTATGATAGCTCGCAATGTAGGTGAGCGAATCTGATCGCTGAGTGATTAGAACTCATTATAATCAGCAATATAAGTCGACCACGATCGATAAACGTTTTATTAGGGGCTAAGTTAGTCCCTTTTGTTATTTCTTAGGAAGTGTTTTGAAGAAAGTTTTAGCAATTGGCTACGTTTGGCCAGAACCGAATTCATCGGCGGCTGGCAGCCATATGATGTCACTTTTACGACTGTTCAAGAGACAAGGTTGGCCCGTTGAGTTCGCAACGCCAGCTCAAGAAACCGAGCATATGATTGATCTTTCTGAAGAGGGCATTACAAGCCAATCTATTCAGCTAAATTGCGATAGCTTTGACCAGTACATCGAAGAGCTGCAACCTGATGTTGTCATGTTTGACCGGTTTATGATGGAAGAGCAATTCGGCTGGCGCGTCGAGAAGGTATGTCCCAATGCCTTTAAGCTACTGGATACTGAAGATTTACAATTCCTACGCAATGCTCGACATGAAGCTGTTAAGAAAGAGACAGAGTTAACGAAAGAGCACCTGTACAGTGACTTGGCGAAACGTGAAATCGCTGCAATCCTGCGCTGTGATCTTTCGTTGATCATCTCAAATTACGAGATGGAATTGCTCCAATCTGAGTTCAATATCGATCCAAAACTATTACATCACCTGCCGTTCATGGTTGATCTCAACACGTTGCCTGAAAGTACGAAAAGCTTTGAAGAACGTAAGCATTTCATGACGATAGGTAATTTTAGACATGCGCCTAACTGGGATGCAGTGCTTCAGTTACAGAAGATTTGGCCGAAGATTCGTAAGCAGTTGCCTGATAGTGAACTTCATATTTACGGATCTTATCCGCCGCCGAAAGCAACCGCTTTGCATAACCCTAAAACTGGCTTCCATATCAAAGGTTGGGCGAAAGACGCTCAAGAAGTGATGGAGCAGGCTCGTGTGTGTGTTGCACCTTTACGATTTGGCGCAGGCATTAAAGGCAAGTTACTTGATGCGATGAAGCTACAGACTCCGAATGTAACCAGCGAGATCGGCAGTGAAGGCATGCTACCGCAAGGTGAACTGCAATGGCCGGGCGCAGTGTCAGATGATATTGATGAGTTTGTTGAACAAGCTGTCGCTCTTTATAAAGATGAAAAGAAATGGCTTAAAGCTCAAAGCCAATGTCATTCAATTCTTGAAGCGCACTATGAACAGAATCAACTGGGCGACAAATTGATCGAGCGACTGACTGCGCTAGGTTCTGAGCTTGATGCGCATCGACTGGATAATTTCTTTGGTTCAATGCTTAAGCACCATAGTATGGCGAGCACTAAGTACATGTCGCAATGGATTGCTGAGAAGAACAAGGTCAAATAGCTGTTCTTTACCAAAGACAGAATAAATCTTAAGCCCTTAGGTTAACACCTAGGGGCTTTTTTCATGCAGGGCGCTTGTTAATTCCAGACTTACAAAACGACACATACTCGCAGTACATTAGCATTGACTAATTTATATTTATTAGTAAACTCTAATTTATAGGTTGTTATGAGTTTATGATGTTTGTGGATAGGAGAGGTTTGTGCTTAGTTTGATTCCTTGGGATGCTTTTTTCGGCGGCATGTTGTTAGGCGTGTCGGCCATTGTTTTAATGTTGGGGATTGGTCGAGTTGCTGGCATTAGTGGCATTGTCAGCCGATTATTGCCAACTGGCACCAGCAACAAAGAACGTAAAGATGCGGATACAGCAAACACCGAAAAACACTGGCGTATCGCCTTTGTTGTGGGAATGGTCGCAAGTGGTTGGCTATTAATTCCGACGGGCTACCAACTTCCGCAGTTAGAAGAGATGAATCTCGCTTTAGTGATTATTGCTGGTCTTCTGGTGGGCTTTGGTACTAAAACAGCGAACGGTTGTACTAGCGGGCATGGCATTGTCGGAATGGCGCGTTTATCTAAACGTTCTATTGTTGCGACCTGTGTATTTATGGGTGTGGCAATCGTAACCGTGTTTATCAAGAATCTGACTGGCTTGGGGGCATAATGAAAAACGCTTCATTTACTATCGTTATCGGTTTGGTCGCAGGTATTCTTTTTGGCTCTGGCATGATCATCTCAGGGATGGTTGATCCTGAGAAGGTACTCGGCTTCTTAGACATTACCGGTAACTGGGACATTAGTTTGGCATTCGTCATGGGTGGCGCGCTATTGGTCTTTGCACCGTTTTATCATCTGGTCATTAAAAAGCGCGCTAAAGCCATCAATGGCGAGCCGTTAGATAGCCGTAACAATCCGTTGATAGACAGAAAGCTGATTCTTGGATCTACAGCGTTTGGCTTAGGCTGGGGGATTGCAGGCTTTTGCCCAGGCCCTGCGGTAACCAGCCTAAGTGGCGGCAACCCGACGGTGTGGGTGTTTATGATAAGCATGCTGGTGGGAATGTGGCTGGCGGATCGTATGAACAAAACGTGTTAGTAGCAAGCTTATAGCTGATTACATTGGCTTTGACGTTATCCGTTCTGAGCTGACCAAGCATAGAGGTTGACTCGCTTTCAGCACGAAAGTCAGTCAGCCTCTTTCTATATTTACTGTTTCTATTATTTTCAGTTATCTACAATCTGCTGTTATCTAAAATCTACTATTTAATAGTCGTTGAAACTGGGCAGTGGTCACTGAGTTTGTAGTCCAGAACATCTTGTGTTTCAAATACCTTCTGCTTTGCAGGAGAAGCATTTAGCGACTCACTCACCACAATATGATCAATAACAGAGCGGAACTGATGTGTGCGATAATTGTTGCGGTTAGAGCGTACCTTACAATCTGCACGGGTCTTTCGTGTCGCTAACTGCGCATCAGTATATTGTGATAACTCTTTCCACATCCAATCTCGTGAGTAAGCGAGGTTATGGTTAAAGTCGCCAAGAATGGCGTAGTCTTCGTTATTGCGCTCTCTTTGCTTTATCCACTTGTTCAGTTGCTGAGCTTGCTCTTTTAAACGAGAGCAATCGCGGTTGGACTTATACGCTCCGCTACAACCTGCCTTTAAATGCACAGACAACATGTGAATGGGTTTAAAGTTTGTTTCTACAACGATATAGCTGGCAAACCTAAGTTTACTGTTGGATGTGGTTTCAAGCGGAAAGTCAGCGTAGTCGGTGAGGGCTACTCCTTTACGAACTGCAAATCCCGTGTATTGGTTCACTTCTTTAAATTGGCGGTTGCTGTTCTTAGATAGCGCCCGGTCAGACATCAATATCTTGTATTGATCACCAGCCACACGCTGAATGGCATTTACGTTATCGACTTCTTGAAACGCAACCACGTCTGCGTCTAAGGATTGAAAATAAGTTGCGAGTTTGTCGAAATCAGCTTGATCACGTTTGTCAGAAAACTTATTCACAGCCTCGTTGGTTGATAACCATTCGATATTCCAACTGGATATGGTCAAAGGTTCAGCAAATGTCTGGCTACTGAGTAAGCAGCCTAACATTATCCAGTTTTGAAGTCGTTTCATGCCAAATATCCCTAATTTTGTCTGCCAATATTGATGAGCCGTTATCCTACAACACTTACCAAAAATTCAACTCTTTTTAGGAGTTTTTTTATTGTTACATTGTTTCTTTTCGACTTGAGAACTAGCGTAATAATATTGAATTGATCTTAGTCAGCGTTCTCTTTTTATTGATCCAAATCAATACTCAAAGTTGGTGGTTCTCGTTAAATACGCCACAATATCTAGTGTTAGTTAAACGATAAATCGCTCTATATAGTGTGTTTGTGGATAAGTCTGTGAATACCTCAAGAGTAAGGAGAAGTGGTGAAATCAATCGTAATCAAGCGTGATGGCTCAAGAGCTCCATTCAGTAGAGATCGCATCCAAGCTGCAGTGGAAGCAGCATCAGACAAAGCCGATAAGGAAATTGCTATTTATGCACTGAATGTGGCATTAGCAGTTGAGTTGAAGCTCGAAGACTACGATGAAGTTCATATCTCTGAAATTCAAACCATGGTCGAGAACGAGCTAATGCAGGGACCATACAAGTCTCTGGCTCGTGCCTACATTGAATATCGTCATGACCGCGACATCGCCCGTGAGAAGCAAAGCGCTTTAACTCGTGAGATCGAAGGTTTGATCGAAGAAAGCAATGTTGATCTGATCAATGAGAATGCCAACAAAGACGGTAAAGTTATCCCAACTCAGCGTGATTTGCTGGCGGGTATCGTGGCTAAACACTATGCAAAAACTCACATTTTGCCGCGTGACATCGTACAAGCTCACGAGTGTGGTGACATTCATTACCACGATCTAGACTACGCACCGTTCTTCCCAATGTTTAACTGTATGCTTATCGATCTGAAAGGTATGTTAACGCATGGCTTCAAGATGGGTAACGCGGAAATCGACACACCTAAGTCTATTTCTACGGCGACAGCGGTAACCGCGCAGATCATCGCGCAAGTGGCGAGTCACATCTACGGCGGCACAACGATTAACCGCATCGATGAGGTTCTTGAACCTTACGTTATGGCGAGCTACGAGAAGCACTTATCGCTAGCGAAAGAGTGGGACATTCATAGCCCAGAAGCTTTTGCTATCTCTCGCACAGAGAAAGAGTGTTACGACGCGTTCCAATCTTTGGAATACGAAGTAAATACGCTACACACGGCTAACGGCCAAACTCCATTCGTTACGTTTGGTTTTGGTCTAGGCGAAAGCTGGGGCTCGAAACTTATCCAGCAATCTATCTTGAAAAACCGCATCGCAGGTTTGGGTAAGAACCGCAAAACAGCGGTATTCCCTAAACTGGTGTTTGCAATCAAAGATGGTTTGAACCACCAGAAGCAAGATCCAAACTACGACATTAAGCAATTGGCGCTTGAGTGTGCGTCTAAGCGTATGTACCCAGACATTCTTAACTACGACAAAGTAGTAGAAGTGACAGGGTCATTTAAAACTCCTATGGGTTGTCGTAGCTTCTTGAATACTTATGAAGAAAATGGTGAGTTGATTCACGAAGGCCGTAACAACTTAGGTGTTGTTAGCTTGAACTTGCCACGTATTGCGATTAACGCAAAACAAGATATGGCTAAGTTCTACGAACTGCTTGATGATAAACTCAAGCTGGCTCGTCGTGCATTAGAAACTCGTATTTCTCGTCTAGAAAACGTGAAAGCACGTGTTGCTCCAATCCTATACATGGAAGGTGCATGTGGCGTTCGCTTGAAAGCAGACGACTCTATTGCCGATATCTTCAAGAACGGCCGCGCGTCTGTTTCTCTTGGTTACATTGGTATCCACGAAGCGATGACAGCACTTTACGGTACTGACGTTCACCTGTACGACGATGGCGAAATGCGTGCTAAAGCGCTTGAGTTGGTGGAGTACATGAAGCGTGAAGTGGAATCTTGGACGAAAGAGACAGGTTACGCATTCAGCCTATACGGCACACCAAGTGAAAACCTATGTAGCCGTTTCTGCAGCATCGACACCAAAGAATTTGGTGTGATTGATGGTGTGACAGACCGTGGTTACTACACCAACAGCTTCCACTTAGATGTGCAGAAGACAGTGAACCCATACGACAAGATCGATTTCGAGATGCCTTATCCTGAAATTTCTAGCGGTGGTTTTATCTGTTACGGCGAATTCCCGAACATGCAGAAGAACATCGAAGCACTAGAAAACGTATGGGATTACAGCTACACACGTGTTCCTTACTACGGCACTAACACACCGATTGATGAGTGTTACGAATGTGGTTACAACGGTGAGTTCGACTGTACAAGTAAGGGCTTTACGTGTCCTAAATGTGGCAACCATGACTCAACCAAAGTATCGGTGACGCGCCGTGTTTGTGGTTACCTTGGTAGCCCAGATGCACGACCATTTAACTTCGGTAAGCAAGAAGAAGTTAAACGCCGCGTGAAGCATCTTTAGTAAGCTCTAAGATTATTAGCTAGCTTACTTAGAAGAGCTACGTTTCAAGAAATATGTTTGGTATCGGCGCTATGTCGATACCAATTCATTTGTTTCAACTCTCGCTACTTTTCGAGTTAAACCATTAAGCCATCACGAGTTTTCAATACTGCCTTATGAATTATCACCAATATCACCCAATCGACGTTGTAAATGGCCCTGGAACACGCTGCACTTTGTTTGTGTCGGGTTGTGTACACCAGTGTCGCGGGTGTTATAACCAATCAACGCAAAGGTTGGACTCCGGGCATTTGTTTACTCAAGAGCTGCAAGACCACATTATCGCTGATCTCAATGATCCACGAATCAAGCGTCGTGGCTTGTCGCTTTCAGGTGGCGATCCTCTTCATCCTGCAAATGTATCTGAAGTGCTTAAGCTTGTTCAGCGTGTAAAAGCAGAATGTGAAGGCAAAGACATCTGGATGTGGACGGGCTACGAGCTCGACGAACTCGACGAAAAGCAGAGGCAAGTACTTGAATATGTTGATACTTTGATTGATGGTCGTTTTGAGCAAGATAAAGCGGATCCAATGTTGGATTGGCGTGGTAGTTCAAACCAAATTATTCATCGGTTCCGACTCTAGTAGACTTTCGTTAGTTAACGTCAACCTACATTAGTGCAAATTAGTAGCCTCAGCTTCTCTGTTGAGGCTTTTTTATTTTATGACGTTCTAAATTTGTAAATTGATTGAATATTGAACTATATGGAATAGGGAATACTAGATTGCACCAGTCTCAACTAGAGTTATCTCCTAAAAATCAAAACTTTGATGAATTTCTGTTTCTTAAATTGTAAATAAAATGATAACTTGGAGGCCATTACTTGAATTTCAAAGGGTTGTGACTTTCATGTTTTCACATCTACCAAAACCAACTTTAGATCCAATTCTATCTCTTTCTGTTGCTTACCGCGGCGATACTCGTACTGATAAAGTCGATTTAGGCATTGGCGTTTACAAAAACGACCAAGGCGAAACTCCGATCATGAAAGCCGTTTCTAAGGCTCAAGATATCGTTGTTGAGACTCAGAAAACCAAAGCTTACGTTGGCCTAGCAGGCTGTGAAGAGTTCAACCAGAGCATGGTTGATCTGCTGCTTAAAGGGACTTCTGCAATGGATCGCGTTGCTGCGATTCAAACACCGGGTGCAAGTGGTGCACTTCGCATGTTGGGTGACTTAATGAAAGTTTCTCAACCAGACACCACGGTTTGGATTTCAAACCCAAGCTACGTTAACCACAAACCGGTGATGGAAGCGGCAGGCTTAAAAGTTCGATATTACAATTACTTCAGTCCTGAAACGAAGCAAGTTGATACTGCAAGAATGTTGGATGACCTTTCAAAAGCGGGTCCATCAGATGTGGTACTACTGCACGGTTGCTGTCATAACCCAACGGGTGCGGATATCGACTTTGAGGCGTGGCAGGAAATTACCAAACTATCGCAGAAAAATGGCTTCTTGCCGTTCGTTGATATTGCTTACCAAGGCTTTGGTGATGGCTTAGAAGAAGACGCAAAAGGTCTTCAACACATGGCTAACAACGTCGAAGAGATGTTGATTACGACATCTTGCTCGAAGAACTTCGGTTTATACCGTGAAAGAACGGGTGCCGCTATCGTGATTGGCAAAAACAGCGAACACGTTGGCAATGCTAAAGGTAAGCTTCTAACGCTTGCTCGTTCAACTTACACAATGCCGCCAGATCATGGTGCAGCTTTGGTTAAAACAATTCTTCAGAATCAAGAGCTAACCTCGATTTGGAAGCAAGAATTGAGTGAAATGCAGCAACGTTTGTTAAATCTGCGCCAAAGTTTATGTGATGAATTGCGAAATACTTATAACACGTCACAATTTGACTTCATTGAAAGCCATAAAGGCATGTTTAGTGTACTAGGCTTTAAAGAAACTCAAATGAATCAATTACGTGAAGAATATGGAGTCTATGGTGTTGGTGATGGACGCATCAATATCGCAGGCCTTTCCGAATCTCATATTCCTTATGTAGCAAAAGCGATAGCAAACGTTTCAAAATAGAAGGTGACTGAATGTATAATTGGAAAGCGATTGTAGTTTTAATGCTAAGTGGTGGCCTGTTTGCTTGTTCGGCTACAACTCAAGCTCCTGTTGAGCCAGAGCAAAAGCCTCAAATCGAACAACCTGTTGTGGATGACTCTTCAAAAACTGACGCAACAGAAGGCGAGAAAGTAACGGAACCTACTGAGAAGCCTGAAGAAGTAAAACCAACTGAGCCGGAAGTAAAACCTGCACCTGTTGAAAAACCAGTAGAGAAGGTTAGAAAAACAAGTGACGGCAAACTGATTCTTGGTGAAGAAGAGTGGGTGTTTGTTCCTGGTTTAAAAGAAGCGTTTAAAGCACGTGTCGATACCGGTGCAACAACCTCTTCAATCAGTGCAGTTGATATTGTTGATTTTGAACGTGACGGCAAAGACTGGGTTAAGTTCAAGATTGAACACGACGGAATTACAACTGAAGAGATCAGCTTACCAGTAGAACGCTGGGTTAAGATCAAGCAATCAAGCGCAGAAGGCACACAACGACGCGCTGTGGTTGTAGCTTCGATTCAAATTGGCGATCTAAAAGACAAAACTGAATTTACGCTAGCCGACCGAACGCATCTTTCTTTCCCACTTCTGTTGGGTAGAAGCTTCTTTAGAGATGTTGCGGTTGTCGACGTGAGCAAAAAATACGTTCAGAAGAAAATTACTAAATAACAAGTTCTGCTCGTCATCAAAGCTTTTCGTTTGAAGAGCTATAGTTTCAAAGGTGACGAGCTTAAAAGACTTTTAGTGTTGATAAATGAAATCCCTACCAGTTCTGCTGGTGGGGATTTTTTTATTTACACCCCATAACGTATGAAAAGCATCTAAATGGTCTATGTTTACTATTCGTTTACTGTTTAGCCTCGACAACGTGATCGAGATCTCTATATAATCCGCGCTTCGATTTTTGTTTAATCCATACTTTCGTACTTCTTATTTAGGTTCTTGAAATAGCCTAATAATTATCTGTCAGTACACGCTTAGGAATTAGTTCTTTGATATCTACCGCGAACATCACAATGCAATTTGGCGCAGAGCCGCTGTTTGAAAACATCTCTGCTAAATTTGGTAACGGCAACCGTTATGGTTTGATCGGCGCTAATGGTTGCGGCAAATCAACGTTCATGAAAATCCTAAGTGGCGCATTAACGCCAAGCTCGGGCAACGTTTCTATCACTCCAGGAGAAAAACTGGGTGTGCTAAGCCAAGATCAGTTCGCTTTCGAACAGTACAGCGTTATCGACGTTGTGATCATGGGCGACAGAAAACTTTGGGAAGTAAAACAAGAACGTGACCGCATTTACTCTTTGCCAGAAATGAGCGAAGACGACGGCATGAAAGTCGCAGAACTTGAAAGTGAATTCGCGGAAATGGATGGCTACACAGCAGAAAGCCGTGCTGGCGACATCCTAATTCAAGCAGGTATTGAAGAAGAGTTCCATTTCGGCTTGATGCAGCAAGTAGCTCCAGGTTGGAAACTGCGTGTGCTATTGGCACAAGCTCTGTTTGCAAACCCAGATATCCTGCTTCTTGATGAACCAACCAACAACTTGGACATTCACACGATCAACTGGCTTGCTGAAGAGCTAAACCAGCGTAAATGTACAATGATCATCATTTCGCACGATAGACACTTCCTGAACTCTGTGTGTACACACATGGCAGACATCGACTACGGTGAGCTACGTGTCTACCCTGGTAACTACGAGTACTTCCTAGAAGCATCTGGCTTGATTCGTGAACAGCTTTTAGCAAGCAACGCTAAGAAAGCGGCTGAAATCAGCGAGCTTCAAGATTTCGTAAACCGTTTTGGTGCTAACGCATCTAAAGCAAAACAAGCAAGCTCTCGTGCCAAGAAAATGGATAAGATCACGCTTGATGAAGTGAAATCATCGAGCCGTATGAGCCCATCTATTGATTTTGGCGAAGGTAAGAAACTACACCGTCAAGCGCTTGAACTTCAAGACCTTGGTCACGGCTTCGATGGCGAAACATTGTTTGCCGGTGGTAACTTGCTGCTTGAAGCGGGTACTCGTCTTGCGGTTATCGGTGAGAACGGTGTAGGTAAAACCACGCTGCTACGTTGCCTAGTTCAAGAGCTAGAGCAAAACGAAGGTATCGTAAAATGGTCTGAAAACGCATCTGTAGGCTACTGCCCACAAGATAGTACGTCTGACTTTGATAACGACCTGAGCATCTTCGATTGGATCTCACAATGGCGCACAGTGAAGCACGATGACCTTATGGTACGTGGCATTCTAGGTCGCCTATTGTTTACTGCTGACGATGCGAACAAAAAAGCGCGTAACTGTTCTGGTGGTGAGAAGAACCGTCTGTTATTCGGCAAGCTAATGATGCAAGACATCAACGTGCTTGTAATGGACGAACCAACCAACCACATGGACATGGAAGCAATCCAAGCCCTGAACGACGCGTTGAAGGTTTACACTGGCACGCTTATCTTCGTAAGCCATGACCGAGAGTTCGTTTCTTCATTAGCAACACACATCATCGATGTAAAAGATCAACAGCTAGTGAGCTTCCAAGGTACTTATGAAGAGTACTTAGGTCACCAGAAAAAGATGCTGATGGTTAGCTTATAAAGCAAGTCGCTGGCTCAGGTCGAGAACGACTAAAAGCCAGCGAAACTAACAAACAAAAAAGCCCCGAACATTAATATGTTCGGGGCTTTTCTATGTAATACGTTTAGCTATTTATTACTCAGTAATTGAAATCTAGATTAGAATCCGAATCGAGCCGACATTAAGATTTGGTGGCCATATGTGCCGTTATTGCGCATATCAAGACCAACAGACAGTTGATCAGTTGAATGGAAACGAGCACCGATACCCAAAATTGAACGAGTGTCATCGTTGTCGATCAGTTGACCAAGGCGTGCGTTAACTTCAACGTTTGCCATTAACCAAGCTCTCAAGCCAAGGTTAATTTCTGTTTTGATGTGGTTATCGTCATTCCGTTCAATGTTGTGCAGTAACATTTGGCCAGTAACGTCAGCAAATTGACTGATTGGGCCGTTGAATCCCATACCTACCGCTGCATCCCAATCACTTTCAAATTCTGAATCGATACGAGCAACAAAATGAGAGTTCTGAGTGAACATTGTTGTGACTTCACCACCGAAAGTACTTGGGCTAGTACCCATGCGCAGCTCGAATGTGTTGTAGTTAAAGTTGTTTGCAGACGCAGAGAATGAACACAGTGCAGCGAGTCCTAAAAGGACAGTCTTATTCGTGCAACCTAGCATGGTGACTCCATATAAATTGTATTTTGCGGCAGTATAATACAAAAAAGCCTGCAATATGCAGGCCAATTATTTGAAGTCGGTATTTTTATATTAATCGCTTATAGAACCTGGATGTGGTCCACTTCGATTTCAGGTGTCTTACCACCTTCATATTCACCGAAGATACGAACTTTTGTATCAGCGGTCAGTGGTTGTGCTAGGCGGATATCATCATCAAGTTCGATTTGAATTTCACTCTGGCCATCAGAGAAGACAAACGTGTCATTCTTAAGTTGACGAACGATCTTGCCATCCACAATTGCTTCTTGCTCTGCGAACATGCTTGTGTCGGCAAGTAGTGTCGCAACAGAAACGGTTTCAATTGGGCCAGTATAAGCAATAGCGCTTTCGTGCTTGTTGCTGTTGTGGTCACTAGCCATTGCGAAAGTAGGAGCAAGGATAATAGTAGATGCGATAGCTAATACAGTTTTTTTCATGGTGAATCCCTTAATGTTGTTTTTAGTAGAAACGTTTTTCTGAATTTGAAACGTTTCTTTTCGTTAGTACGTTTTTTGTTGAAGCGCCTGTTATCGTTCACAAGCTTCGTTTCGATGGAGCTATTAAACAACACTGGGGTTGAATCCAGAGTGAGTAACACATTCATTTTCCATTCATTTTATTGAGCATCTACTCGGCAATGACGTTAAGATGGTCGCAGAGAAATATTGCCCACAGCTATAAATTGAAAATTAAGAAATTAAGAAATTAAGGATTTAAGTACAAATGCGAGCACCATTAAGTGCCCTTATGGTTCAAGGGACAACGTCAGATGCCGGAAAAAGTGTTTTGGTGGCAGGTTTATGCCGTGTTTTGGCAAGGAAAGGAATCAAAGTGGCACCTTTTAAGCCACAAAACATGGCGTTGAACAGTGCTGTGACAAAAGATGGTGGCGAAATTGGTCGCGCTCAAGCGGTTCAGGCGCAAGCTTGCAATATAGAGCCAACCGTTCACATGAACCCTGTATTGTTAAAGCCTAATTCAGATACCGGCGCGCAAGTGATTCTGCAAGGCCGAGCGCTGAGCAACATGGAAGCGACGGGTTATCATGATTACAAGAAAGTGGCGATGGATACAGTTATCGACTCGTTTGACCGACTTTCTGAAGAATATGAAAGCGTGATGATTGAAGGTGCGGGGAGCCCAGCCGAAATCAATCTTCGTGAAAATGATATCGCTAACATGGGATTTGCTGAGAAAGCGGACATCCCTGTGATCATCGTTGCTGATATTGACCGTGGTGGCGTTTTTGCGCATCTCTACGGGACATTAGCTCTATTGTCTGAATCTGAACAAGCTCGTGTAAAAGGCTTTGTGATAAATCGTTTTAGAGGCGATATCGCACTGCTTCAATCTGGCCTAGATTGGCTAGAGGAAAAAACCGGCAAGCCTGTGATTGGTGTGTTGCCATATCTGCATGGTTTTAACTTAGAAGCGGAAGATGCCATTACCTCTGCTCAAGAGTCTTACGGAGAAGCTAAGCTTAAGGTGGCGGTGCCAGTGCTAACCCGAATCAGCAACCATACAGACTTTGACGCGTTAAGATTGAATCCTTCGATTGATTTACGTTATGTCGGTAAAGGCGAACGTGTAAACAATGCTGATTTAATTATCTTGCCGGGTACAAAGTCGGTAAGAGCAGATTTGGATTACCTAAAAGAACAAGGCTGGGATAAAGATATTCAACGCCACCTGCGCTTAGGCGGCAAAGTGATGGGTATCTGCGGTGGCTACCAAATGTTAGGTAACATCATCCACGATCCTGATGGCGTTGAAGGGGAACCCGGCAGCAGCGAAGGGTTAGGGTATCTGGATACTGAAACGACCCTTACACAGCAGAAAACCTTAACCAACGTACGCGGCACCATGACGCTGGATGGCAAAACAGCACAAGTAAAAGGGTATGAAATCCACGTAGGTAGGACTGATGTCAAAGAAACAGCCTTACCGGTTCAGTTAGAATCTGGCAGCCTAGATGGCGCTGTGAATCAAGATAACTCGATTTTTGGTACTTACTTGCATGGCGTATTCGACAACAGTGATGCGTTGTCGCTTATTTGCGAATGGGCAGGAGCCAACGATGTGACCGCGATTGACCACGAACAGCTTAAAGAGCTGGGTATTAATCGAATCGCTGATGCCATCGAAGAGTACTTAAATCTTGATCTGCTTTGGCCAGAGTTAACAGCTTAAGCCGCCATTTAGAAGTTAGCTAAAGAACTTAAACGAACAATAGATAAGTGATAACAATGAAAAAGCGAGTCTTCCTTTTAACCATGGCTTTAACTTCGGCATTGAGTTCTAGTCATCTTTTTGCTGCGGAAAAGCTACGAGTTTACGCTGCATCGTCGATGACCAATGCGGTTAATCTGTTGGTTGAAGAGTTTGAGAAAGACCATTCTGTCGATGTGATTCCTGTGTACGCGAGTACGTCGTCTTTGGTGCGACAAATCGAAAGAGGAGCACCAGCAGACATTTTTATCTCGGCAAATGAGAAATGGATGACGCATTTAGTCGATCGTAGATTGGTTTATAGTGACAATGTCACAAACCTATGTGAAAACGAACTGGTGCTGATTGCTCCTAAAGAGACATCGGTAACGTTAGACCTATCAAAAGGTGAACAATGGGCTAAACTGCTTACTAATGAAAGGCTTGCAGTGGGTAACACCATGTCGGTTCCTGCTGGTATCTATGCAAAAGAAGCGTTAGAAACGTTAGGTGTATGGGACGATGTGAAAACTCGATTGGCACCAAGTAACAATGTTCGTATGGCCTTAGCCTTAGTCGAGCGCAGTGAAGCTAAGCTTGGCATTGTCTACAAAACGGATGCGTTGCTTTCTAAAGAAGTAAACCTAGTGTCGACCTTCCCATCAGATCTGCACACACCAATACGTTACCCTGTAGCGAAGTTGAGCGATAAAATCGTTGCAGAAGAGTTCTATACTTTCCTAAAGAGCGAAAAAGCGAAAGACACCTTGAACAGTTTTGGATTTGAAGTGCGTTAAATGATGTATTTATCGGAATACGAATACCAAGCCTTAATGCTGAGCTTAAAAGTCGCTGGGTTTGCCATCTTGTGGCTTATCCCAATCGGCATTGGTTTAGCATGGTTACTTGCTAAGAAACAATTTGTAGGCAAAAGCATTGTAGAGAGCATTGTCCATTTACCTTTGGTACTTCCACCTGTGGTTATTGGCTATTTACTGCTAGTGATGATGGGCAGGCAAGGCATCATAGGTTCGTGGCTCAATGACGTGTTTGGTATTGTATTCAGCTTTAGTTGGAAGGGCGCGGCACTCGCTTGTGTGGTTGTGGCGTTGCCGCTGATGGTTCGCTCTATTAGATTGAGCCTAGAAACCGTAGACAGTAAGCTTGAAGAGGCGGCTGCCACATTAGGCGCTTCACCTCTTCGTGTGTTTTTCACGATCACTTTACCCTTGATGATCCCAGGGATCATTACCGGCACCATGCTTTCATTCGCAAGAAGCCTAGGGGAGTTTGGCGCGACCATCAGCTTCGTTTCAAATATTCCCGGTGAAACACAAACCATTCCTTTGGCTATGTATACCTTTATTGAAACCCCTGGTGCGGAAATGGAAGCGGCGCGTTTGTGTGTTATTTCTATTGTGATAGCGCTGGGTTCATTGATGCTATCCGAGTGGCTCAACAAAAAGTCGGCGCAACGCTTAGGAGGCAATGCATGAGTGCTTTGATCCTCCAATATCAGCAACAACTTGGCGAAACCTTCTTTGATATCGACTTGGAATTACCAAGTAGTGGCATTACGGCAATTTTTGGTCGTTCTGGCGCGGGTAAAACCTCACTTATCAATGCGATCAGTGGCCTTAAACAGCCCGATAAAGGTTTGATCAGCGTATCTGGCACGACACTGTTCGATAGTGAAAATGGCATTAATTTGCCGACTCACAAACGCAACGTCGGTTATGTGTTCCAAGAGTCGCGATTGTTTCCACACATGAAGGTGGCAGCGAACCTTAAATACGGAATGAAAAGCGTCGATAAAGCACACTTTGAGCAAATTGTCTCATTGTTGTCCTTGGGTTCATTGCTTGATCGCTATCCAGCTCGTTTGTCTGGCGGTGAGAAGCAGCGTGTGGCGATTGGCCGTGCATTGTTGTCAAAGCCGAGCATTCTGTTGATGGATGAGCCTTTAGCGTCTCTCGACTTGCCTCGTAAGCGCGAAGTGATGCCATTTCTGGAAAACTTATCCGAAACCGTCCAGATACCGATCATTTATGTCACTCATAGCCTCAATGAAATTTTACGCTTGGCAAATCACCTTGTGATTATTGACCAAGGTAAAGTGATTTCATCGGGCGTGACGGAAGAAGTTTGGGCATCGAGAGCTATGCAACCTTGGCAATCTTTCTCAGAGCAAAGCTCGTTGTTTGAAGCGACATTAGCGGAACACAATGACGATTATGCGTTGTCTCGCTTGATGTTAGGAAAGTCGACGTCATTGTGGGTTCAGAAAGTGTCGAGTGAGCTGGGTACGACAGTGAGGCTACAAGTTAGGGCAAATGACGTCTCTATCACGCTAGAACAGCCGAAAGGAACTTCGATACGTAACATCCTTCCTGTCACCATTAAAAGCGTAGAGACGCACCAACAGGGCACAAATAAGCAGAGTGTCGCTGTCGAGCTAGAGTTAGAGTCTGGATGCTACCTATGGGCAACCATTACATTGTGGGCGCTGGATGAGTTGAATCTAGAAATCGGGCAGCGTGTTTACGCTCAAATTAAAGGTGTGAGTGTTGCTCAAAGAGATATCGCGGTAACGCATTAAACCTGACAAGGTCAGTTTTTCGATATTGCCGCGATACTGCCTGTTATAGGTTCTGAAAATTCGGTCTTGATTCCATGAATGGATACATGCGTCATTTTTATACGGTATAACTGCCAGTTTTGCGCCACACTATATGAGTGTTAAAGCATATGATTTGTCGAATCATATGAACATTAGCAACAAGAACATACAGACGTAACGATCGACGAACAGAAAATAGCGGATATAAAAAAGCCGCGTGTTTAAAGAAACATGCGGCTTAATTCTAAGTAGTACTGTTAGCGCTTAGCCTAGTTTAGGCGACTAGCGACTTACTTAGTAAAAACTTCTTTGAAATCACGCTTCAAGATTGCATCACGACGAGCTTTCTTGATTTGTTTAACCATGTCTTTTACACAGTTGTGTAGAACTTGGTCTAGCAGTTGAGCACGGTACTCTTCTTTTTCTTCGTCAGACATGTCTTCTGGAAGTTTAAGAGTAGGGAACTCTTCCATCACGTTAACACCAGCGAAAGCTTGGCTAACTGAGATTAGAGCGTGGAACTGCTCGAAGTTGTCTAAAACATTTTGTGCGCTTGCTGGAAGGCTGTCCCAAGCTTCGCGTACTGCTTCTTCAGACACTTCGTGAATAGAAGTAACCATAAAGTGCATCTCTTTTGGCACGCCATCAAATTCAATAACTTGACGAAGTTCTGGTGAGATGGTGGTTAAATCGACTTCTTGTTGTTCGTTGTTTGTAGCGTCTGACATAGTATTTCTCTTTAAAAAGAAACAATGCTAAAAAGATCTGTAAAAAAGTCAATATAATATAGAGATTAGGGCATGATTTAAGCCTAAATTTGAGCTACTTTGAATATTCAACACTAGATAAAGGTGATGTGATGATAGAAAAGGGATCTTCGATGCGCATATTGCTGGTTGATGACGTTCAACTAGATAGGATGCAACTTGCTATCCGACTCAAGCAACTGGGTCATATTGTAGAAGCTGTCGGTAGCGGAAAAGAAGCCCTGAGTGTTTATTCTGATTTTGATCCTGAACTCGTGTTACTTGATATCAGCATGCCTGAGATGGATGGTTTCGAAGTGGCTAATGAGGTTCGAAGCCGATTCCCAGAATGGGTTCCCATCATCTTTCTTAGTGGTCACGAAGAGCCTGAGATGATCGCAAAAGCGATTGACGCTGGTGGCGACGATTACCTGATCAAACCGGTAAACAAGGTCGTTTTAAATTCTAAGTTGATTGCGATGCAACGTATCGCACACATGAGACGAGAGCTAAAACAAAGCACAGCCAAACTCGAAGAACTGAACATCCTTCTGCAGCAACAAGCCAACGAAGATGGCCTGACCAAATTGTATAACCGTCGATATATGGATACTAAGCTTGAAGAGAGCATAGCGTGGCACGGAAGACGTAATATATCCATGACAGTCATACTTCTAGATGTAGACTTCTTTAAGCCTTACAACGATAATTATGGTCATATTCAAGGGGATAAGTGCTTACAAGGGCTTGCTAATACCTTGAAACAGCTGTTTGTGCGTGCGGGAGAATTTGTCGGTCGTTATGGCGGTGAAGAGTTTGTTCTGATTCTTAGCGATACAGACAGTGAAGGCGCTAAGGTACACGCGACTCGAGTTAAAGAGGCATTGCATGAGATGAACTACGCTCATGAACACTCAACGGTATCGGATAGAGTGACAGCGTCACAAGGTGTGTTGTCATTTGTGCCAGAAGGTGGCGAATCTATTGCGTCTATTTACGAAAAGGTCGATCAAGCGCTTTATCAAGCGAAGCAAAGTGGTAGAAATACATTTGTACAACGCAACATTTTGGAGCTTGCTCGTTAGTTGGCGAGCTCTTTTAGATATTTGAATTTATACTTCTAATAGCGTTTGAGCTAGGAAGTGCTTTAAGTGATAAAAGAAATGCCATATTCGAAGTCATTTTCTATGACTAACACATCTTGGACGCTTGCGGTTCCTCTATTTTTTACCGCTTTGGCGACCACTGTTAATGCCAATTCGCTATCTGATCTTTTCCGAAAGGATCTAGAGCAGAGCTTTGCCACCAGTGTATTGCTCAACGACACCGATGTTTTCACTTTTGGCATCAACAACTTTGATCCCAATAAAGTATTTAGTTTGGACAATGAAGACATCGGTTCGAATGATTCGGTAAGTCGTCGCCAAAACATCACCTCCCTGAGTTTGCCTTACACATTTGAATTACCAAGTTACATCGAAGACAACCACCAAGAGGTGACGCTACGCTTGTCTGCATTGCGAATCGAGAACGATGTCGAGTACGCGGCAGCAAACAAAAATGATTTTCAAAAAGAGTCGGTAGTGTCTGGCTACGTCGAATTCGCGAATGTGTCCCAGTTAGACGAATATTGGAGCTTCAGCTCTGCAATCGGTAACCACATCTCTTACTACCGCAATGATTATGAATATCGCGCTTCGTTGCTAAAGCCTATTCAAGACCAACTGGATGGCGTATATCTCAATACTGATGCTTGGGCTTACATCATCGAGCCTAAAATCAAGCTGATGTACGAAGATAAGAATGACTGGGGAAAGTACAAATTGAGCACCAGTTGGCATTACTTTAATGGCATCGGCTGGGGCGAGGCGAACAATGGCAATGTCGGCCACCCAGAAGGGTGGTATATTGCCAATGAAGCCAAGGTTTTCTATGATCTCGTACGTTGGGATAAGAACATCACATCGATGTACTCGAGTATAAGACGAATTGATATTGGTGGTGACACTGTGGCCTCTATGGGCACCACATCTTACTACGAGGGCAGTGTTGGCTGGTTGCTTAACCCAAACCTGTTTAATGAGTGGGTCGATAATGTGGGAATAGGTTTTACGATTAACTACGGAAGTAGTTTAAAAGGTGGCAGCTTGGTTATCTTCTTCAACCAAGATTAAGCTCTCTTTTTCCAGTTGAGCTATACGGCCTCAAATCAATGAGGCTTGTTGTACTTGAAAGAGATATTTATTGGAGCAGAGTGCTATTAACGTCTTAAGCTATTTAGATCTCTAGCACTCAATATCTTTCGCTATCAACCATTGTTAACGGTCAATACATAGTTTGTTTCGACCGGTTTCTTTCGCTTTATACAGCGCTTGGTCAGCAAGCTTCAACACCTCTTCAGGATGTCTGGTGGTTGTGCTATCGGAAAGTCCAATACTCACCGTCACATTCACCACTTCCGATGGTTTACCGTTCTTGCCACGCTTTTTCATACCCACTTCATGATCGTCGGGGCGCTCATGGCTATTCCGAATCGTCATGTCGTAGTTTTGAACTTCGGAAATCAGAGCTTGAAGGTGCTCTTTAACTTGTTCCGAATGTTTGCCTTTGAAGATAATCGTGAACTCTTCTCCACCATAGCGATAAGCTTTAGCGCCGCCTGTGGTTTCCCTCAGAATGCGCGCCACCAGTTTTAACACATCGTCGCCAATGTCATGTCCGTAGGTATCGTTAAATTGCTTAAAGTGATCGATATCGACCATCGCCATCGAATACTTACGCCCCAAGTGCTTCATATCGACTTCTAAGGCGTGTCGACCGGGAATGTTAGTCAGTTGGTCGTTAAAGGCCATATCATGACTAGCAGACATCACATAGACGATGATCAACGTGCCTGATAACGAGAACATGGTGCTGGAGATGTACTGAACGTCGAAGAAGATGAACGTACAAGAAGAAAGCAGGATAGCGCTATAAACCACAACATCGATAGAGCGGTTATACACCAACACGAGAATGGCAGTAAGGCCAAGCAAACAAAGGCTATATAACACTAAAACAAAAGGCAGTTTGGAGAAGTCTCTGACAATAAACAGAAGACCATCACTCCATGATTCAAAACCGCCGGCATGGAAGTGAGAGACGATCAATTGTGCCCACACCATAAACAGAACAAGAACGATGGCGTAGAGCAGCATCGACTTTGAGTTTACGCCGTTATCAGGGAAGGCATAAACAAGTAAGCAAGTGACAGGTACTAATGCCGCAAGTAACGAGAGCTCTAATAGCGTTGTGCCAGTATTGAGAGGCGTTTGTAAGCGAACTTGGATGATCAGATAAGCGACAAGCATGGTCACCGATACCATCGCCATTCGACCTTGTCTGAACGTATGGCATAGCAGAACCGCAACGCTCAATAAAATGTAAGGGAGGTTGCTAGCAAACCCTAAATTTGAGTCCGTCACGAGAATGACGTTGTCCATACCAACGAGCAAAATTGTTAACAGGACTAAAGGGAAGCAAAATCGAAACATGCTCGACGTTACAAAAGATGATGCCATTTATGTGGTGAGCCTAACTATATTGATGATCTTATTATTTAATACTATGCGTAGGATACGGTTAAACAAGCGATTGCCAAGCTTTTTGCCTAAATTAGAGCAAAAACATAGTCATAGGTCGCTATTGGTGCAATCATTTTTATATGTATTTTGAGTTGCTATTAACCTTAGAACGAACTACACAGTATATATGAGAAATTAATTAGTCGTTATAGATACTTAACAAAATCTGCTCTGCTGCTCTTACGTTGGCGCTGTCACTTAAAGGGCTTGATGATCAGTTATCATTGAGTGACCTTTTCATTAAGCGACGAAGATCTGTAATGAAGTCAGAGTAAGATTAAATAATGCCTAAGTTTCAACTATGGACAGTAAAACCTATAACTGAGTTATAGAAAGCTATTAGGAATTGCATGGTTTCAAGTGACTTTAGAAACGACTGCGACTAGAAAAACCGCTACAAATGGAGGTGTGGTATGCAAATTAGTGTTGATGTACATAACTATATGGAAACTCTGGTCGGTCATGTATTGGCTACCGAGGAATATGTGTCTAGTTATACCAACGAACAGTTGGCCGATCTCGCGTGCTTGGCTTTGGGCCAGCTAAAACCTATCTATATTCGTTTTGATATCGATTTTCTGTCAGCATTGCCAGAAGACAAATTGGTGCTCTATAAACGCAATAGTGAGATCGCGGTCAAAAATGCAGAAAGTATGATTATTGACGATCGAAGACGTGAACGTGACGACAATGTGCCTGTTATATTTAGTCAACACAATTTTGACGATGACGTAGAATTGCAATGGTATGAAAAGCCGTTGTTGAACCGTAAACAGTCATGATAGTTTAGGGTGAATACGGTCATTTAAGGAGTAAAAAAACGTGGGATTCTTTTCTAGATTATTTGGTGGCAAAGAAAAAACCGAACAAAAAGTAGAGATTGAGCCAGTCGAATATAAGGGTTTCAATATCTATCAAGATGCCATTGCAGAATCTGGTCAATACCGTGTTGCTGGGCGAATCGAGAAAGAATTCGATGGTGAAATCAAAACTCACCGTTTTATTCGTTCAGATGTTGTTTCAAACAAACAAGATGCCGATGAATTGATGCTCAAAAAATCGCAGATGTTCATCGACCAAATGGGCGACAATATATTTAGCTAACCAATTAGGGTTAGAATTGATGTTGGTCATAATTTAGAGAGCTTTCAGTGTATATGCTGAAAGCTCTTTTTAGTTTTATGGATAAAGAACAGCTAGTGAGTTGTTATTAAAAGGATTATTTGCAAGTGGTTTGACCTCTTGGTTCGAGACGGTCGTCATTTATCCGAATGAAGCGCTCAAATTCCGTCCAAATCGTTATAAGTAATAACTTTTCCTGTTCTTTGAACAAAACGCTTGAAGTATTAGTTGTCGTTAGATACAAACGAATAAGTCATTCGTGCCAATAGTCAAGGAATAGCTATGCAAATTGGTGTACCAAGAGAAACGCTCGCAGGTGAAACGCGAGTCGCTGCTTCGCCGAAATCGGTAGAACAGCTTCTAAAATTAGGATTTGAAGTTTGTGTTGAATCACAAGCAGGTGCGTTAGCAAGTTTTGAAGATGCAGCTTATGAACAAGCTGGAGCAAAAGTTGTCACCGCAGATGAAGCTTGGAAATCCGATATTATCTTTAAAGTTAACGCTCCGATCGTTGACGAGTCTAAAAATGAAATCGATCTTCTTAAAGATGGCGCAACATTGGTCAGCTTTATTTGGCCTGCTCAAAATCCAGAGTTAATGGAACAATTGTCCAGTCGTAACATCAACGTGATGGCGATGGATTCTGTACCACGAATTTCAAGAGCTCAGGCGTTAGATGCATTGAGTTCTATGGCAAACATCGCGGGTTATCGTGCTGTTGTTGAAGCGGCGCATGAGTTTGGTCGATTCTTCACGGGCCAGATTACGGCTGCGGGTAAAGTTCCACCAGCAAAAGTACTGGTTGCAGGTGCTGGTGTTGCTGGACTAGCGGCAATCGGCGCTGCGGGTAGCTTAGGTGCGATCGTTCGTTCATTCGATGTTCGTCCTGAAGTTAAAGAACAAGTTGAGTCGATGGGCGCTGAATTCTTGGAAGTGGATTTCAAGGAAGACACCAGTGCTGGTGACGGCTACGCAAAAGAGATGTCTGAAGCATTCAATAAGAAAGCGGAAGAGCTTTATGCAGCTCAAGCAAAAGACGTTGATATCATCATTACTACGGCGCTGATTCCAGGTCGCCCGGCTCCGAAGCTGATTACCAAAGAGATGGTAGACAGCATGAGTGCAGGTAGTGTGATTGTAGACCTTGCGGCGGCCAATGGCGGTAACTGTGAATACACGGTTGCGGATCAAGTCATTACAACGGCTAATGGCGTGAAGGTGGTTGGTTACACTGATATGGTTGGTCGACTGCCGACTCAATCATCTCAACTGTATGCAACGAACCTAGTTAACCTTTTGAAACTGCTTTGCAAAGAGAAAGATGGCAACATCAATATCGACTTTGAAGATGTTGTTCTGCGTGGTGTTACTGTCGTTAAAGAGGGCGAGGTCACTTGGCCAGCTCCACCAATTCAAGTTTCAGCTCAACCACAACAAACTAAGCCAAAAGCGGTCAAACCAGAGCCTAAAGTTGAAGAACCTGTTTCTCCGATTAAGAAAGCGGCGGGTATGGCGGTAGCTGTTGGTGCATTCGCTTGGGTAGCTTCGGTTGCTCCAGCTGCGTTCTTATCTCACTTTACCGTTTTTGTTCTCGCTTGTGTGGTGGGTTATTACGTAGTTTGGAATGTAAGCCATTCTCTGCATACGCCTTTGATGTCCGTGACTAACGCTATTTCAGGCATCATTGTAGTAGGTGCACTGTTACAGATCGGGCAAGGAAGTGGCGTCGTCACGTTCTTATCATTTATTGCCGTATTAATTGCAAGTATCAATATCTTTGGTGGCTTTACCGTGACCAAACGTATGCTTGAAATGTTCCGTAAAGACTAAGGAGTAACAGATGTCTGAAGGATTAGTACAAGCAGCTTATATTGTTGCTGCTGTATTTTTTATTATGAGCTTGGCTGGGTTATCGAAACAGGAATCTGCGCGTGCAGGTAACTATTACGGTATCACGGGTATGGCAATCGCGTTGATCGCAACGATCTTTGGCCCTCACTCTGCTGGTATTGTGTGGATCATCATTGCTATGGTGATCGGTGGTGGTATTGGTATCCACTACGCAAGAAAAGTAGAAATGACTGAAATGCCAGAGCTGGTTGCAATTCTGCACAGCTTCGTAGGTATGGCTGCAGTACTTGTAGGTTACAACAGCTACATCGATCCACCTGCTGCTGTTTCTATCAACCCTGCAGATATTCATGCAGAGCACGTTATCCATCTAGTGGAAGTGTTCCTTGGCGTGTTTATCGGTGCGGTGACGTTCACGGGTTCTATTGTTGCGTTTGGTAAGCTTCGTGGCGTTATCTCTTCGTCTGCATTGAACATCCCTCATAAGCACAAGTGGAATCTAGCGGCTATCGTAGTTTCTACACTGCTGATGATCATGTTCGTAAAAGCAGACGGCAGCATGTTCGCACTAATGGTGATGACACTTATCGCATTCGCATTCGGTTACCACCTAGTGGCATCGATTGGCGGTGCAGATATGCCAGTAGTTGTCTCTATGCTGAACTCGTACTCTGGTTGGGCAGCAGCAGCGGCAGGTTTCATGCTTGCAAACGATCTGCTTATCGTAACTGGTGCATTGGTTGGTTCGTCGGGTGCGATTCTGTCTTACATTATGTGTAAGGCGATGAACCGCTCTTTCATCAGCGTTATTGCTGGTGGATTCGGCCAAGAAGTGGTTGTGTCTGATGGCGATGAAGAGCAAGGTGAACACCGCGAAACATCAGCTGAAGATGTGGCTGATATGCTGAAAAACTCTAAGTCAGTAATCATCACTCCTGGATACGGCATGGCAGTAGCTCAAGCACAATACCCAGTGCATGAAATCACTGAGAAGCTACGAGCGCAGGGCATTAATGTTCGATTTGGTATCCACCCAGTTGCTGGTAGGTTACCGGGTCACATGAACGTACTGCTTGCTGAAGCGAAAGTGCCTTACGATATCGTTCTAGAAATGGACGAAATCAACGATGACTTCGATGAGACAGATACTGTATTAGTAATTGGTGCGAATGACACCGTAAACCCTGCAGCACTTGAAGATCCAAACAGCCCAATTGCTGGTATGCCAGTACTTGAAGTTTGGAACGCTCAGAATGTTATCGTATTCAAGCGTTCGATGAACACAGGTTACGCCGGTGTGCAAAACCCACTGTTCTTCAAAGAGAACACGCAGATGCTGTTTGGCGATGCTAAGTCGAGTTGCTCTAAGATTTTAGAGCACTTATAAGTGGGTACGCTGACCTACTGATGTGAAGCCTCGCTATTGCGGGGCTTTTTTCTATCTAACAGTTAGCGCATTTGGTGAGGTGGTCAACAATAACAAGAGTTAGTATTTTAAATTGTAACCATGTGTTTATAGGTTATCGAAATCCAACAAAATTAGCATCAATCTATGTAAACCCAATCTAGATGTATGGATGCTTAGAAAATGAAGAAAATGATAGCTAGTTTACTATCTCTGTCTGTGGTGGCATGTGGCGGTAGCGATGGTGACAATAGTAACGGGAATGGTGAGAACGATTCACTAAAGTACCTAACACCACCGAAAGTTGGATATCAAACATTCGACCGAGTTCAAGGCAACACAAGAACCGCTTATTCAAGCGGTGATATTAACCAGTACGAACACATAAACCCAGATACAGGTGTTGGCATCCCTGTAAACCCATCTTGTAAAGTAGATGAGGATGGTATCAATGAATGCGATATCGTAGAGCCTGATATTCTTCGAGTCTTTGATATCAATAAAAAATATTCATTAGTTCAGATTGATAATGCGACTATCGACTATGAAGATGTCAAGTACGTTGGTCGATACGCATTTATCCAAGACAAGTTAACGGGTGAGCTTTATCCAATGCTTAGGGATGGAGAGTTGCAAACCCTATGGCTGGCTCATGAGTTTGCTAGTGTTAACAGCTCTAATCAAGTTGCTTACGATAATGCTATCTATTACCGTGGTGTAGAATTAGAAGGTGATGAGGCAGGCTATAGAACCTACATAGGCCGATACAGCCTAGATGCCGATTCTGGAGTGTTTGTATTCGATAGAGTGCATGATGTATCTCAAGGGGAGCAAATTTATGCCTTTGCTGTAGACGAAAACAATAATATTGTTGTGCATGAGGGGCAAACTCCGGAAGTGACGAGCAACTATTTAACTTATATATGGGCTAATGGTCAAAGCGAGGATGTGATTTTAGATTCTGACTATCCCATCATATTGAACAACAGTATTGTTTCTCACAATCGATATGCTGCTGACGACCATTATTTTAAGTTTGAATTTCAAGAAGACGCGGTTGAAATAATAGACCTTGTTCTAAATCCAGATAATGACATTAACCTAGTGTCTTTCTATGGAGGTATTTCGCGAGGTAATTATTACGTGGATTACAATTGTAAAGCATTCGATACAAAGCAAGATGAATTTCGGTTGGTTAGAGACGATGGTTGGTGGGAGAATGGCTATTACAATAACCTAAAGTCGGTAGCTACGCAGGATTATCTAATCTGCTTGAATATTTGGTTAGATGGCAAACCAACAGAAGGTGTGTTCATTGACGCGAAAGACGGGTCATCACAACACTTCTCCATGGATTTTTATCATGGCCACTGGGACGATGGCCTCGGCATAGCGGGTGTTGTCGCTACTCAACACAATGAATTTAAAATTGTTCAAGAGTACAGGCCACAAGGTGCTCAAAAAAGTGAGTTTAAAGAGTTTTATTATAATGTAGATACCAACGAAGAGTATGTTATCGAGCTTAACGGTGAACGCATGTCTTTGAAGGTTTTCTCTTACTTAGAAAAAGAAGCTGGTTAATTTTCAATCAAAAATCAACAATGTCGTTTGGTGATGCTAAAAAGAGTTGTCTAAGTATCTTAGAACACCTATAGAGATCACCTCTAAACAATATGTAACAACTCGATAAGGAGCTCATTTGAGCTCCTTTTTTTATCTTACGAAAGCGACTCTATGTGTGATCTCAGTTGATACGAAGTTGACGAAGCCTGATGCAAAACTTGTCGCAATTGAGGTTTGGCTTGCCAATCAGCCTACTAGTACGTATGTACAATGTGGCCGTAATATATTGGCCTTTATCTCTGTAGCTCGCCATTCTCAATGTTTCTCATGCGGTTAAAAATTTATCTTTGATAGCGAATGGTATATATTTGGTTGATCTATATGAATTTGCGTTGGTTTGTGATCATCAAAAGAACATTTACTCTTCTTATCGCTACGTTGTCTGTGTCTGCAAACGCATTTGCTGACTCTTTACCTGAGCGTATCGATAATTTCACCAAACTCTTTGATCATGAAACGGCAATCGAATCTTACGATATTCGAGTGCTACAGGCTGATTATCCAACAGGTTTGATCATGCCGTCTTCTATGCTGCCACAAACAGCAGAGTACCCGTTAAAAGACATTCAGCGCTTGTACCAGTTATCAAAAACCTGTAGTGGTAAACTGCCGTTAAGCCCTTTGATTACTGAGCCTTTAGTTTTTACTCGTGCAATGTGTAAAGGCACCAAGCTTTCTGACCGTTGGTTTAGCCGTAGTGGTTTGATTCACCCTGGCGGCGGTTCTTATGCGGCACGATACGTTGAGAAGTACCCAGAAAAATTCGACTCTCTGAAGCGCTTTATGCATATTCAAGAGCGACCAAACACCGAACACGATGAACTACTGTCTCGCTTGCAACAAATGGATAGCGAAGCAATCACCGCGCTGTTAGCGGGTGCCAGTATGTTTGTTGAGCTTGATGAGATGTGGGTAAAACGCGGCGACAGATATTACCTGTATAAAAAATCAGTCTGGAACGAAAATGCCACGCTTGCTGGGTTATCGTTTAGCTTGTCTTCAGAAGGTAAAAGCTGTTTTGTCCAGCGTGGTAATGTGTGTTGGGAAATAGAAGATCATTCAGAGCTTCTGCAAGTCGCCATGTTTATCTTGGTTATTGCCAACATCATGCTTGTCTTAGGTTGGGCGATTTACCGCTGGAACAGCAAGAAACAAGAGATGAAGAGTCGCATGCTGGTTCTTCAAATCCTAACGCACGAATTAAGAACGCCGATTGCGAGTTTGTCATTGACGGTGGAAGGGTTCAGGCGTGAGTTCGAACACTTACCAGAATCGGTATATGATGAGTTCCGTAGGCTGTGTGAAGATACACGCCGTTTAAGACAGTTGGCGGAAGCAAGTAAAGATTACCTGCAATCAGATAATCAACCGCTCGCAACAGAGTGGGTGCCAAGTGTTGAAGAGTGGCTCCAATACAAAGTTGAAGAAGACTTTGCGCCGGGGATTGAACTCCGTGTAAACAAAGATATAGCTGCAAAAGTGAACGTATATTGGTTGGGAACGTGCATCGATAACCTAATCAGAAATGCCGTGAAATACGGTGTGGCTCCAGTAATTCTAGAACTGAATACTTCTGACAAGAAGCTGACATTCAAAGTTATAGATAATGGAGACTTGTCTCGCAAAGATTGGGGGCAACTAAGAAAGCCATTCGTAAGTAAGAGTGGACTCGGTTTAGGTCTGACGATAGTGGAATCTATGGTTGGAAAAATGGGCGGTCACATGACGCTTATCGGCCCCCCAACAACATTTATTTTGGAGATACCTTGTGAAACAGACATTGCTTCTCGTTGAAGATGATAAAAATTTAGCTGACGGTTTATTAGTTAGCCTTGAGCAAGCTGGATATGAATGTTTGCATGCAGAACTGATCTCTGAAGTTGAAGGCTACTGGGAACAAGCGGATCTAGTGATTCTAGACCGTCAACTTCCTGATGGCGACTCAGTAGATTCACTTCCAGGTTGGAAGAAAAAGAAAGATATCCCAGTTATTTTGCTGACGGCTCTCGTGACAGTAAAAGACAAAGTAGCGGGCCTAGATTCAGGTGCAAACGACTACTTAACAAAGCCATTCGCAGAGGCTGAGCTATTTGCTCGAATTCGTGCTCAACTTCGCCTGCCAGATTCTGAAGAACAAGATGCATCAAAAGTTATCGCTCAGAATCTTGTTATCGATAAAGCGACACGTGAAGTGTTTTTCAATGAACAGGAAGTAACGTTAACGCGCACTGAATTTGACCTTCTACTGTTCTTGGCAAGTAACCTTGGACGTGTGTTTACACGTGATGAACTGCTTGACCATGTATGGGGTTACAACCATTTCCCAACAACACGTACGGTAGACACGCACGTTCTGCAACTAAGACAGAAACTGCCGGGTCTAGAAATTGAAACGCTGCGTGGCGTTGGTTACAAGATGAAAGCGTAATGAGAATAGCCTTACTTCCACTATTAATGTTTTCTTGCGTAGCGAATACCGCGCAAGCAACGGATTGGTTTAAGAGCAGCGATGCTCTGACTCAAGTTCATAAACATCTGCTAGATAATGATTTACCTCAGATGTTTGACTCATTAGTGGAAGTTTGGCAAATCAACTCGTCTCAATCACGAGAAGATCACCTCAATGAACTGTTCGATCAAGCATTGAACAAAGATTGTGGTAAAACTCTCACCAGAAAAACACTCCCAGATTGGATTAGTTCAGTCGTCGTTAAAAGACACATCATTCAAAGCCCTGGCCGAGATACCTTTCGTGTATCGATTAATGTTGAATCCGAAAACAACATTCAAGACATTACCTTCGAGAAGTGGGTCGATAAGATCGTTTCTTCGGACAGTGAGTTAACCAAAGACAGTGAAGTGGTTAACAACGAATCGGTGAGTCTATACCGCAAGCGTTACAATTTAGCCTCTCAACTTGAATCGGGTTTGTATCGTTTAAGTGTGAAAGGCGATGGTGGAAATTCTTGGAGTACTTGGATTATCCTTGGTGAAGTTGCAATGCGTCAGCAAGTTCGCTGGTCTTCAAAAGACACCTGGCGAATCGATAAAAAAGAACTTCTGAACCCTTATTGTCCTCTTCCTAAACTCGAAATTGGTTTGTACGATTATGTCGATGAACACTATGAGCAGGTGTGGGGCAAGAGCTATGAATCTGATTATCCAATGAACCTTACTGGTGAAGAACTTCCTAATGATCGCTATGTTTTAGCGGTTTCAATGGTGCATTCACGCTGGCAAGGCGACATAGCGATAGAACAAGCACAAACTATCAGTAAAACTTATGATATTTCTAGCGAAGAAGAGTTAAAGTAATTTAAAATTGTGCCGTTAACTATGTAAGGGATCTAACAAAGATAAACGGCATGAAAAAAACTACAAAACTACTCGCAGCGTCAATTGCATTCGCCAGTCTTCCTCTTTCAGCAGCAAACTACGCCATTGAAGCGCGTGGTGATGCGATGGGTGGTGTTGGTGTTGTTTCAGCAAACTTCCTAACTGCTCCATTCTATAACCCAGCACTTGTTGCGATTTATCGTCGTAATGATGACATGGGAATGATCACGCCAAGTTTTGGCGGTAATTATAATGACCCTAATAACTTAGTTGATGATATCGATAATTTAGTTGACAGCATTGAGTCAGGTACTGTGACTGCTTCTGATCTAGATGCTCTTAATGGTGATAACCTGAATGTTGATTTAGGTGGTGTTGTAGCATTCGCTCTACCAAATCAGTATATTGCAGCAAACGTATTTGCAAAAGCATACACTGAATCATTTGTAACCCCTGATACATCTAGTGACGCTGCTAATAGTGACTTGGTTAATGCTGAGTTAACTGCTGTTAAAGCTGTTTCTATTGGCATTATGGAAGCTGGTATATCATTAGCAAAATATCAAACGTTCATGGGACAACATTTGTCGTTTGGTATTTCTCCAAAACTCCAAAGAATCTATACGTATAACTACATTGCCTCGGCACAAAACTACGATCTAAGTGATGTTCGAGAAAACGACACCGCGGAAACTACATTTAATATTGATGCAGGTGCGCTTTGGTTTTACGGCCCATTTAGAGTGGGTTTTTCTGCAACGAATATTATAGACCGTGAGATTGAAACTAAATCCGTTAGCCAACAGCTAACAAGCAGCACAGGGGCTACAAGAACAGTAACATCGAGTCATTCTTATAACCTGGGGCCTGTCTACACTGTTGGTGCGGGGATCGTTTCTGATTACTTTACGTTGAGTGTTGATTATGATTTGAATGAAGCAGAGAAGTTTACTTCGTTCGAAGACAACGAACAGATGATTCGTGTTGGTACTGAAGTCGACCTGTTACGTCAGCTTAAGCTAAGGGGAGGGTATTACAAGAACCTGGCTTACTCTGATTCAGAAGGAACAGTGACAGCTGGTGTTGGTATCTCGCCATTGAACTTGTTTCAGCTAGATCTAAGTGCTAACTACACGAATGAAAATGCAATGGGTGCATCCATCAATTTCCTTGCTAGTTACTAACAGTCCTTATATAGTTCTGCTCCTAAATAAAGGAGCAGAGCATGCTAAACGACTTACCAACCCTTTCTCACGAAGAACAACAGAAAGCTGTTGAACGAATTCAAGAAATGATGACCCAAGGCATCAGCACAGCACAAGCTATCAAAATCGTTGCTGAGCAAATCCGTGAAGAAATGAGTAATAAAGAAGAGTAGGGCATCAGCCCTTCTTTTTTAATACGATAGTGCACTATAACTAAATATATTACCCTCTAGTATATTATCTCGTACATACCAACTCTTTAGCTACCCTAAATTCCCGACCTATCCAAAACCATTAAATTCCTTTTATTCAGTAAGTTATGTCGGAGTGATCCACTTTTCAGGCATTTCTTGGCTTTGGGTTGTAATTAAATTACAGCAAGTTCTGAAAGTGGAACAATCGCCATTTTAGGTGTCAGTATTTGTGTCGCCGCACCTAAGTGGCTAAATATATGGTGTTTTTACGGCTAGTGACGTTGTGACTTGTATTTTGAACGGATGAGAATCCATGAATGTTCAGAAGCCCCTACAGATACCATCTTGGTATCAACTACCGAAAGTAGCGCAATCAAATGTGCTGCCGTTTAAAGCTTACGTAGCTTAAGGAAAAGATATGTTGAAAGTAGAAATCTTCCCAGAACACGAACAACCAATCACAAGAACATTACCAGGCAAAGATGGTAAACAAGCCAGAACGATAAGAGAACAAATAGGATATGCATATCTGGGTGGTAAGTTCCCAGTCGAAATGAAGCTCTCATTACAAGACGACCAATCAGCATATAAATCAGGAAACTACGAACTTGATAGCTCAAGCTTTACCGTGAATAACTTCGGTGGACTGGAATTAAAACGCTTCGGCATTAAGCTCGTGAGGTCGATGAAATAATGGAAGATCAAGTCATGAAATCTGATGAACTCCAAGAAGTCATTAACTGGTTACACAACGATGTAGATAAAGCTGTTGATGATGCCAATGATGTAGTTGCCAAGCGTCAGTACAAAAAAGTCTTCGACAGCTTAGAACTATTAAAAGAAATGCTGCTCATGAGTGAGTCCAACAAAAACCATGTACAGATGCTTGGCTATCGAGATGATACAAACAAAGTTCAATGTATGGTGTCGAATGTTGTTGGCTTAAACTTCCAAGAAGTGAATGAACTTGCTGATGAGATATTCTTGGTTGGTGACTGGTTCATGTCAGTTACAAACGTTGATGGAGATGAAAACCACAACGTAAAAATCTATGGACCATATGAGACAGACAAGCAAGCAATGGAGCATGCACGTAAAACCTTGTCAGTAACAACGTTCAGAATCTCTGTATGAGCCCAGAAAGCCCCTCAAAAGCAAACTGGTCCAAGTGCGTATTATGTACGTTATGTTAAATGGATTTTGATGTTTATAAGGCAGGTATCTTTGTGTGATGCCCTGCCTTTGTATTGTGCCGATATTCTCTAATTTATACTGTGTATTTAACCAAACTGGCTATTTACCATAAAATACCTAATAACCAGTGATAATAATCTTCGATTTTAACCCTGGTATTAGTTAGAGATTAACCGCCAGCAAATTTAACTTTGTAGCCTTTCTTTTCAAGGTGCGCTTTGATCTTGTCGCGCGCGTCACCTTGAATTTCGATGTTTCCATCTTTTACTGAGCCACCGCAGCCGCAAACTTTCTTGAGTTCTGCTGCCATTAGTTTTAATGGTGCGTCATCTAGGTCTAAGCCAGTTACGACAGAAACGCCTTTGCCTTTACGGCCTTTGGTTTCTTTTTGGATTCGAACGATACCATCGCCTTTAGGACGTTGGACTTTCTCTTCTTCAGGCTTAATGCGACCTGTTTCTGTTGAATATACTAGGCTCATAATTTACTTCTTTTGTTGCTCTGCTTTTTGTTTTGCGAGTAAGTAAGCTTCTATATGGCGTTGGATTGCAACCTTGCCGCCTTTGATTAAGCGACCGTTAAACATGCAATACCACGCATTAGGCTCACCGGTGTCATTCTTGATTTGGTAGCCGTTGAAGTTTTCAGTCGAGCCACCAGTTCCTCTCGACTTATTTAATGACATGAATTCTTTTGGATCAATAATAGATGCGGTATCAATCCACCAATCAATACTCTTTTTCACGGCAGCTAGGTTGCCCTGAATAACGTTGTTTTTTAACTTAGCACGCCAAACTGTGTTGTTAGCATCTATCGATTGAAGATGGACGCTTCGGTAAATTGAATTAGCCATATCTATTAATCATCTTTCTGTTTTCACTGCATTAATCATAAGTATACTAATAATGATATCAAGCATAATATGGTAAAAACACCTGTCGAGGTATGGTAATTTGAGAAAAAAAGTCCCTATTTTAACTGACTCTGTGATAATTAATTCATTTGTTGAAAAATTAAACAGCAACGCGACAATAGAAATTATAGATGAGTTGACAGGATTTCAATACTCTCGCAATTCACTGTTGGGCATTTACAGTGATTGGAATCGCTATCATGCGTTCTGTACCAAACATCGTATTAACACACTTCCCGCATCTATAACCGCTGTTCGTCGTTTTCTTGAAACGGAGTCTAACGATAGAAAATACGCATCGCTAAAACGTTACACTGCAACGCTTAGCATGTTACATACTGTGTTGAGCTTTGCTAACCCGATCAAGCACAGGCAAGTTCGCTTTACCCTACTCCACTTACAATCTCAAATGGCCGGTGACGCTAAACAAACCAATGCTATGACATCTGTGCATCTCACTGATTTGAATACGTTACTCTCCCATGAGAAAGCAAACCTGAAAGAGATCAGAGACATTGCTATTTATAACGTGATGTTCGAGTGTGCTTTAAAGCGCTCAGAGCTTAAGTTGTTATCGATGAGTGATGTTGAGTACGTTGAAGATCATTACCAAGTAACAGTCAAAGATTCGGCTTATCAGTTGTCACAAATAGCCAGTGTTGCACTTCAACGTTGGCTTTCGTTTACTGGTATACAAGATGACTTGCCAGTATTTCGTGCGATAGACAAGCATGAGAATATTGGTTTGCAGCCTTTAGATGATTCGTCCATCTATAGGATATTGAGAAGAGCTAGCGACTTACTTCAACTGCCAGAAAATCACCATTTCTCTGGAAATTCGATTCGTGTTGGTGCTGCACAAGAGTTGTCGAAACAAGGTCTTAAGGTTAGAGAGATTCAGGACTTTGGTCGCTGGCTTAGCCCTGCCATGCCAGCCCAATATGTGGGTTTCACGGGAACGGCTGAGAGTGAGAAGATGAAGTTTAAGGCGCTAATACCTTGGCAATAAACGGTTCGTAATTACTTGGATATAAGTTGTGGCTAAATGATAGATTCGTAAAAAACGGCTAGCTTTAAAAACAAAAAGTGCCTTGGCGAAAGCTTAAGGCACTTTTGGGTTCAGCTCTAAGTGAACGAAAACGAGTTAGAAACCTAAGAAAGGCTTGTTCTCACGCAGTTTTCTAAGAACTGGCTGAATTTGTGGCCGTCATGCTCAACCATTTTAGGGAACATGGAGATTGGCGTCATACCTGGGAAGGTGTTGACTTCGTTCAGGTAGATCTCGTTGTCTTGCGTTAAAAAGAAGTCGATACGAGACAAGTGACGAAGCTTCATCTGGGTGAAGACTTTTCGTGCGCTGTCTGCAATCAATTCACGCTGTTCGTCAGTTAAATTACTTGCTTCAACTTCAGTGATCGAGTGGCTGTCTGCACTGTACTTCTCTTCGTAAGAGTAAAATGCGCCATTCGGTGCAATCACCTCACCCGGCTTGCTGATGTGTAGCTCGCCATCGATTTCATAAGCAGCAATTTCTAGCTCTCTAGGCACCACTGATTTCTCAACCAATACTTGGTCCGAGAAAGTGAACGCCTTGTTGATAGCCTCGCTTAAATCTTCTACTTGGTTAACTTGGTAACAACCTACAGAAGAACCTTGACGAGCCGCTTTCACAAACACTTTACCCCAGTTTTCAAATGCTTGAGTTGCTTGTGAGTGAGCTTGATCATTGTTGTCTGATAAGAACAGGTACGGCGTGTTTGGAATACCAAGTGCGTCGTACCAAAGCTTTGACGTGATTTTGTTAAAGCTGTTGTTGCTTGCTTCTGGACCACAACCTAGGTATGGAATTTTAGCCATTTCAAACAGTGATTGAATGTCACCTGTTTCACCTGGGAAACCGTGTATGCAAGGCACAATGAAATCGACTTTAGATGCTAAATTGTCACCGCGTAAGGTTTGGTCGTTAATATCAAGATAAACCAATTCACCTGAATCAAGACACCAGCCTTCGTTCTTAATTTCAACTCTTACAACGTTAAAATCTGCAACGCTATTAAGTTGATCAAAAAGGTAATTGGCTGAAACTAAAGATACTTCATGCTCTGAAGATCCACCGCCGCAAAGTAGAAGGATGTTTGTGGTGTTCATGGGTAAATTCGGTCCTTGAAACTAGGAGTACTGACTTCAATGATAAACAAAAGTCGAGATAGGTACAGTGTTTTGATTGTTAAAATTGCGTTCGAAAGATCGAGCGATTAACTATTAAACAAAACAGCGAGTCTTAAAACAAAAGAAGGAGCATTTGCCCCTTCTTTATGAATCAAAACTTAGTTCAACTTGTTAAGCGTTGGGTATTCAGAGTTCTTGATGTCATCAATGCTCTTAACGAACGGCTTCAAGTTTTGGAAAGTGTTCGGCAGTGTTGAGATTGCCTTTTTAGCTTCTAAGCGTGTTGCGTAGTCACCATAAAGTACCGTGAACCACTTAGTGCCGTTAACCATTTTGTAGTTTTCCCAAACTGGTTGAGAAGTCGTAGGTAGCATTTTCACGAAAGAATCGACTTTACTTTGGCTGCCAACAGCAACAACTTGAACTGTGTAACCAAAACGTTGGTTCATGTCTTGTTGTTTCTTGGTTGGGCCTGTCACTACTGCAACTGGCTTAGCTTGAGTCGTTTGAGCGACTTTCTGTTCAACAGGTTCGGTTCTGATAACGTTGACAACATTTTCTTCAACAACGCTTGTTTGCTCAGATTGAGATACAACTGGAGCTTCAACTTTTGCCGTTTTGTACTCTTCTTGATAACTATCTGAAGTGACATTGGTAACGTAGTCGTCAGATACACATGCAGCCAAGAGCAGTGGCAAAGTCACAATTGCAAATTTTTTCATGGAAAGCTCTATATCCTTAATAATAATTACTATAAATCATGCCGATACGTCGGTTTAGAATCAAGTTAACTTTGGGATTATATACCATTAGTGGGTGACCTATTTCACAAACTTTATGCAGGGTTTGCTTATTCATCTGAATTCGGTGAATTTGCCATCAACCTGTGAGTGCAAAGTAAGTTACGATGAACTTACGTGCATTGCTAGGATATGTCTATGAATCATCTTGATCCCCTACTTAAACCCCGTTCAATCGCTGTTGTTGGTGCTTCTCAACGAGAAACACGCGCAGGATATATTGTTATGAACAATTTGTTGCATGGGGATTTTAAAGGTGCGGTGATGCCGGTTACGCCGAAATATGATTCAGTGGCCGGTGTGCTTTCTTACAAGAACATTTTGTCGTTACCGATTGTTCCTGACCTCGCAATCTTGTGTACCAATGCGACCCGTAATGTCGCTATTTTTGAAGAACTGGCTGAGAAAGGTATAGCCTCTGTCATTGTGCTTTCTTCAGACATGCAGCAAGAAAGCGATAATGGTGAGACGTATGATGAACGATGCCTAGCGATTGCCAAAAAGCACAACATTCGAGTGTTGGGTTCCAATAGTTTGGGGGTGATTGTTCCTTGGTTAAATTTGAACGCCTCATTCTCTCCAGTGACAGCATTACCCGGTAAGATCGCCTTTGTTTCTCAGTCGGCAGCTGTGTGTACCACTATTCTCGATTGGGCTAATGACAAAGAGATCGGTTTTTCGGCGTTTATCTCTATAGGCAATGGTAGCGATATCGAATTCTCGGAGTTATTGGATTATCTCAGTACCGACTCTCACACCGAAGCGATATTGCTTTATGTAGACAGCATTACTGATGCGAGGCGCTTTATTTCTGCAGCGCGTGCGGCTTCGCGTAACCGACGAATTTTGGTGTTGAAAGGCGGTCGAACGGCGAAAGGCAGAGCCGCAGCAATGGCTCACACTGGCGGTGCCGACACATTAGATATTATTTATGATTCCGCAATCCGACGCAGCGGCATGCTACGAGTTAAGAACTTACATGAACTGTTTGCTGCGGTAGAAACACTGACTCATTCAGTACCATTGCGAGGCGAGCGCTTGGCTATTGTTACTAATGGTGGCGGCCCTGCGATTATGGCTGTGGACACCCTATTTGACCGCGGTGGTAAGCTCGCAGAGTTTTCAGAAGAGACACTTGATAAGTTGAACAAGGTTTTGCCATCGAGTTGGTCTCATAGCAATCCTATCGATATTGTCGGCGACGCTGGTGATCAACGTTATATCGACACTATAAACATCTTACTCGATGGCGATGAAGCAGACGCGATTCTTATCATGCACAGCCCTTCAGCGGTCGCACATTCCGCTAAAACGGCAGAACGAATTATTGAAGCGATTAAGAAGCACCCTCGCCACAAGCGCTTTAACATCCTGACGAATTGGTCTGGTGAGCTAACAGCAAGGCCCGCACGAAAGCTGTTTACCGAAGCGGGTTTCCCAACTTATCGGACCCCTGAAAGCTCTGTGGTCGCATTCATGCACTTAGTCGAGTACAGACGTAACCAACGTCAGTTAATGGAAACGCCGACCACTGCAGAAAAAGTACACATTGAAGATCTAGCAGATGCGAAAGGTTGGATAGAAAGAAAACTACTGGATAAAGATACAGTTAACCTTGATACTCACCAAAACAGTCAGTTTTTCAAGAGCTTCAACCTCGATGTGTTACCAACTTGGATCGCTTCTGACCCAAGTGAAGCGGTACACATCGCTGAAACGATCGGTTATCCCGTCGCAGTAAAATTACGTTCGCCGGATATTGCACATAAGTCAGACGTACAAGGCGTGATGCTCAATTTGCGAAACAGCAGTGAAGTTGCCAATGCGGCTCAGGCAATTCTCGATCGTTCTCAATTATCCTTCCCTACAGCAAACATCCACGGCTTGTTAATTCAAGGTATGGCTAAGCTCGCGGGCGGCCAAGAGTTGCGTATTAAGGTTACAACAGACGAAACCTTCGGCCCAATCATATTACTTGGACAAGGTGGTTCGGAGTGGGATGAGTCGATTGATGCCGCAGCTGCTTTTCCACCGCTCAACATGACACTGGCGCGTTACTTGATTATTCGAGCGATAAAAAGCGGCAAGATTCGTCTACAAAAACTCCCTAACCCCATCGATATAGAAGGTTTGTCTGAGTTATTGGTACGTATATCGCAAATGGTAGTGGATTGCCCTGAAATACATGATTTGGATATCCATCCAGTACTGGCCAATGGTGACAAGTTCACGATATTAGATGCCGATATCATCTTGAAAGCGTACGAAGGCGACCCGCAAGAAAGGTTGGCCATTCGCCCTTATCCGGTCGAGCTTGAAGAACGTATCCAGCTAAAAGATGGAACCGAAGTGTTGTTACGCCCTATTCTTCCCGAAGATGAACCGCTTCATGCTGACTTCATTAACCGTGTGTCTAAGGAAGATCTCTATAAGCGTTTCTTTAGTGATGTCGGTGAATTCAATCATGAGGCGTTGGCGAATTTCACTCAGATTGATTTCGATAGAGAAATCGCCTTTGTGGTCGTTCGCGAGGAACAAGGCGTTCCAGCGATCATCGGCGTGTCCCGTGCGCTGATTAACCCTGAGAACACAGACGCCGAATTCGCAATATTGATTCGTTCTGACCTTAAAGGTGTTGGTCTAGGTCGCATTCTTATGACCAAGGTTATCGATTACTGCCGTGCGAAGCAGACCAAGCAGATGTCGGGTATGACGATGCCAACCAATAGAGGGATGCTGACACTAGCTCAAAAGCTCGGTTTTAAGCTAGATATCAGTTTTGAAGATGGTACTGCAGATATGGTGTTACCGTTACTTTAACGCCCATGTCTTTTTAAGATGTTGGATACACCAAGACTTGGCGTCGCCCATTTTGTTGCGTCGCCAAGCCATAACAATATCGATCGGTTGTGGTTCTGTACCGGAGATCTGCTGTAGTACGCCAGATTCAATCAAAGGTTTAGCGACACTATTCGGTAAGGTGCCAATCCCTAGTCCTGATGTCAAAGCCTCTACTTTCGCAGGAAAGCTTGTCACGGTTAAACGTGGCTGTTTCTCTAGAATATTGATGCTTAGTGCTGGCTGATCGCGTGCGGTGTCTGCAATGGCAATAACCCTGTAACTTTCTCTCGCCTTCTGATCGAATTCACCAGAACGATTGTGAACATAGTGGCTTGATGCCGCGACCCACACCATCTCCATTTTACCAATTACGTCACTTTTCATATCGTTTGGAATTGTATCGAGCTTAGGGCATATCAATAAGTCAGCACGACCATCTGTGAGAGATTCCCAACAACCCGCTAAGATTTCCTCTTGCAAACGAACGCGTGTTTTACTGATTTTTCCTAGTTCATCTACCAGTGGGAAAAAGTTAGCAATCGGGATAATGCCATCAAAGGCGATGGTCAAATCGAGCTCCCAACCATTGGCTAGAATGCTTGCCTCATTAACAAGGCGTTCTGTTGCTCCAAGAATTACCCTACCTTGCTCAAGTATCAACTGGCCCGCTTCTGTGAAGTTTGCACGATGTCCAGAACGGTCAAAAATCATGATGTCCAGATCTTGTTCAAGCTTCTGGATTTGATAACTGAGTGATGAAGGTGCTCTGTCCATTTCATTGGCTGCAGCGGCGAAACTTCCACGTCGGTCGATGGCATCTAATATGTGTAATGCTTCAAGTGTTATTGGACTATGCATCAGTTTCCTACTTTATAAATGAGAGGTTAATCACAAAAATGGAAGCATTCACCAGATAAATGGAACCATTAAAGGTCTTTTAATACAATGAGTTATACGGTTTAAGCGTATTTTTAATGACAAAAGTACAAATAAATTGAAATGCAAATAATAGTAATTATCATTTAGATCCAATATTATCTTTCCCAAATCAAGATAATACTATGGAATTAAGGTAACTATCAGATGTATAAGCAATCCCTACTCTCTGCTTCAATCGTTTTAGCGCTTTCATCAACATCAGCCTTTGCTGAAGATTATGCCCTATTTGACGAGGTTGTTGTATCTTCGACTCGTACTAATCAAACACTTATCAATACAGCAGCTTCTGTGACGGTCATCTCTGACGAGCAAATCGAAGAGAACATGGCAAAAGATGTTAATGAAATCTTCGAATACACTCCGGGTGTAACGATGAACTCAAGCTCTCGTCAAGGTGCACAAACTATCAATATTCGTGGCATGGAAGGTAAGCGCGTTAAGATCTTAGTAGATGACTCATCGCAACCAGGTTCATTTGATGGTGGCCCTTATGCATTTATTAACTCTAGCGGTATCTCAATCGACCCAGATATGCTGAAAAGCGTTGAAATCATCAAAGGTGCAGCTTCAAGTTTACACGGAAGCGACGCTATTGGTGGTGTTGTTGCATTCGAAACCAAAGACCCTTCTGATTTCTTGAAAGATGGCGAAGACTTCGGTGGCCAAGCGAAACTGTCTTACTCTTCAGAAGATAACTCTTTCAGTGAGCACGTTGCATTAGCTAATCGATTTGGTGATTTGGAAACATTGGTTGCCTACACTCGCCGTGATGGTGAAGAGCTTCAAAACTTCCGCGACTCTAATAACTTAGAGAATTACGCAGTAGAAGATCAAGATACATCTGCAGATAACCTATTGGTAAAATTGCAATACCAATTGAACGAAAGCCACCGTATCGAGTTTCTAGCTGAGCTAATTAAGGATACTTCTGACTCTGATATTTATCACTCAAGCTACGATAGCTACACGGGTGCAGATGATACAGAGCAAAATCGATTTGCGATTAAACACATTTGGTTCGCTGATGGCGCTATCGCTGACACAGTGACGAGCAAAGTGTCATACATCTCTAAAGAAGAAAATGGGGTGACGAAGCGCTTTAAACCGGCAGGTCCCGGTTTCCCACCTTATGTTCCTGCTAACAATGACAATCTTCAAACAAAAGACTATGAATACACCGAAGATAAGCTTGAGATCGAAACTCAGCTAGATAAACAGATTAACAACCATTACCTAGTTTATGGTGCAACATACACACATAGTGATATTAGCAATACAAACATGGAGTACAACTCTGATCCTGATACTGATGATCAGCTTTATGTATACACTCCTGATGCTAAAGAGCAGAAGTTTGGTCTGTTTGTACAAGACGAAATTAGCCTAATGAACGACAAACTTGTTGTTACTCCAGGTGTTCGTTTCGATTACTTCTCTACAGACCCTGGTAAAAATACGGGTGAGTCACTTACGGACTTCTCTGATTCTGCGGTAACTGGACGTTTAGGCTCAACATACAAACTTACTGATACAGGCACCATTTTTGGCCAGATTAGCCAAGGCTTTAGAGCCCCTTCTTTCGATGAACTGTACTACACGTATGACAACCCAGGACATGGTTACGTAAACGATCCAAACCCGGACCTTAAGTCAGAAACCAGTATCTCTTACGAGCTAGGTTACCGTCATAATACACAGGCTTCATCGTCTGAAATAGCGGCTTACTACAGTGATTACGATGATTTCATCGAAACAGTGGTAACGAAAAAAGTTGGCGGAACGACACACTACTCTAACGTTAACCTAGATTCGGCAACAATTAAGGGTGTTGAATTCTCTAACACGTTACTATGGGATGTTTTGGTTGGTGCACCTAAGGGTATCTCAACTCACTTCGTTGCTTCATACACAGAAGGTGAAGATGGAAACGGTAATGCACTAAATAGTGTCAACCCTTGGAATGCTGTATTAGGTCTTAACTACGACGCTCCAAACCAAAACTGGGGTACTAGCCTTAAGTTAAACTACACGGCTAACAAGTCTGGTTCAGACATCAACTTCGATGACGAAAGCGGCGGTAACGCTGGTCAAGCTGAGCTTCCGAGTGCAACGGTTGTTGACTTGACGGCTTACTACAAGCCAATGAAAGATCTTACTATTCGTGGTGGAGTATTCAACTTAACTAACGAAGAGTACTACCGTTGGAATGATATTCGCGGCGATGATGAGCTTTACAAAGAGAACTCTCAAGCAGAAAGAAACTACGGTATTTCAGCTAAGTACGAATTCTAATTCGTTAAAAACCTGAATTGCAGATACTAAAAAGCCAGCTAAATGCTGGCTTTTATTATTTCACTAAAAAATTGTATAAAAAAGGTAATAAGTGAAATTACTTCTCTGCCATCTCTTTTTTAACCATTATTGCAGCAGCAACGATGAAAGTGATGATTAGGCCTAGTTCCATGATTAACTCCAAAGAAAATTAACATTAAACATATAATTCGCGAGCATAATAACACAGCGGATACAGAATGATACTTTTTAACCACTAATTTACTTTTTATTCGATTAAGATCAAAAAAGATGCCCGAAAGCATCTTTTAATTTTTGAATCATTCACGAAACCACTAGGTTAACCAGGGAATCCATTCGGGTTTGTTGACTGCCAGCGCCATGTATCTTCGGTCATTTCAGCCAATGTGCGGCTTGCATTCCAGCCCAGTTCTTTCTGAGCTTTAGCTGGATCTGCCCAACACTCTGCGATGTCACCAGGACGGCGTTCAACTAGCTTGTAAGGGATCTCTTTACCGCTTGCTTGTTCGAATGCTTTAACCATGTCTAACACACTTGAACCGTTACCCGTACCAAGGTTGTAGATATGAAGACCGTCTTTGCACCCTACTTTCTCAAGCGCTGCGATGTGGCCATCAGACAGATCCATTACGTGGATGTAATCGCGAACGCCAGTCCCGTCTTTTGTTGGATAATCGCTACCAAATACAGATAGGAATTCACGGCGGCCCACTGCTACTTGAGAGACAAATGGCATTAGGTTATTTGGGATACCTTGCGGGTCTTCACCTAGCTCACCACTTGGATGTGAACCTACAGGGTTAAAGTAACGCAGCAGTGTAATGCTCCAATCAGGATTGGCTTTTTGGAAATCGGTTAAACACTCTTCAACCATTAGTTTACTACGACCATATGGGTTGGTAGCGCTTGTTGGGAAGTCTTCAGTAATTGGCACACTTGCAGGATCACCGTATACCGTTGCTGAAGAGCTAAATACCAAGGTTTTTACACCCGCATCACGCATTGCATCAACAAGAACTAAAGTGCCGTTTACGTTGTTGTCGTAGTATTCAAGAGGCTTTTCCACAGACTCTCCGACGGCTTTCAGACCAGCAAAATGGATAACCGCTTCGATGTTGTGTTGCTTCATAGTTTCAGTCAAAAGCGCTTTATCACGAACGTCACCTTCAATGAAGTTGGGACGAACGCCCGAGACTTTTTCGATGCGCTCTAGAACGCTTGGTTTGCTGTTGTATAAGCTATCAAAAAGTACAGGTGTCATACCTGCGTTGATCATCTGGATACTTGTATGGCTACCAATGTAACCCATGCCACCTGTAACTAAAACATTCATGCTTAGCAGACCTTTTAATTAAAAATATTCAACCTATCACTTATGATACAACAACTTAGGGTGAGCTCACAAACACCGGTGCCTATTTACCCTCACGAGCGAACACAAACTGACCTTTTCCTTTGCGTTTCGCTTGGTACATAGCCTCATCAGCAACCTTTAGAATCACGTCAATATCACGCTCTGAGCCATCAACTAAATTGATACCTAAGCTCGCCCCAACATGAAGTGAACGCTGTTTATAATTCACTTCTTGCCCGATCAGATCCAACAATCGCTCGGCTAACTTCGCTAATAAGACTTTGTTTGTCTGTTTAATAATAAGAACAAATTCATCACCCGACAAACGTGCAACCAAATCCCCCGCTCTTACCTGAGATAATAACCGGTTTGACACTTCTTTAAGGATTTCGTCACCCGCATCGTGACCATAGTTGTCATTCACTTCTTTGAAGCCATCCAAATCCAAGTAAATAACCGCAAAATGCTGATTTGAATAGTGGCTCGACGTGACAACATCATCCATAACCTTATACAGCTGCGCTCTATTCGCTAACCCGGTTAATGCATCGTGATGAGCCAAGTGTTCGAGTCTTTCCATCTCTTTAACGTTGGATAAATCAGACAGCGTTAATACCATATCAAACTCGTCTTTCTCGTTGTCTGAGGCAATTCGATTCACTTTGACAAACATTGGAACTAACGTGCCGGACGCGCTTTTCTCCCACACTTCGCCTTGCCATTGACCATAGTTGTCTAACGAACTGCGAATTGTCGGCATCAATGATGAAAATTGCTGCCACGAAAATACTTCAAATGGTGTTTTGCCCACCAGCAGATCAGAGTGATAACCGAGAAGTTGTGTGATCGCCGGGTTAACCATGGTTATCACATTGGATGAGTTGAGCACGATTAAGCCGTCTTTACTGTTTTCGAAAACACCCGCAGCAATACGTTGGCGACTCATGGCCGTTTCTATGTCGGTGACATCTTGGATTGCATAAAGAATACGACCATGTTTTGTCAAAGAACGACTGCTCACACGAAGCCAGCGTTTTGATTGAAAGAGATCGGTGGTTTCCAGCAATTCGTCATTAAGTTCAATATTGGCATCAATAACATCTTGTAAGTAACCCGTTTGCTTGGTCGCGATCAACTCTTGGATCAACAAATTCTCAAGAAAGGCTTCCGAGCATTTAAAAATATCCCGAGTAGCTGCGTTCGCATGAAGAATGAGCCCTTTTTCATCCACCACCAACAAAGAGTGCTGAACGGTTTCAATGACCTCATTTGCGAATGATTTTTCTTCTTGTAACTTGTCTAACGTAAAATTGATTTGGTTATCGCGATGTTGAAGCCTTTCTAACATGGTATTGAAAGCTCGAACCAGATCGCCGATTTCATCGCGGTTCGTTACGACTAATTTAGGCTGCTTCGAACGACGCTCAACAAAGGCTTGCATCGCCTCATTGAGGTCAAACATCGGTTCGATAATCAAGCGTTGCACCAATTTGACCACTACTCCGCCTAACATCACCAGAAACAACAGGTAGACGACCGCAACCTTGAAAATATTCGTTAAGATCGAATTAAACGTCTCTTTCGATATTGTTACTCTCAAGTTCGCGATCACTGCGCCATCCAGTGTCACTGGAACGAGCAAGAAGATGAAATGCTCAGAGATGGCAAATTGATGATCGGCGATATCGTCTAATTCTTCTGCGTTTGGCCTTGGAACCAGAGTGTTGCTCACCTGATAGCTGGCAAAAAGCTGTTCGTTGATGTCATAGAGCTTCACTCTAACAATATCTTTATCTGCGACGAAAGCTGACAATATTTCCTGAGCCGATGACTTGTCTTCAAATAAAATCGCGGCTTGCAAGTTATAAGCAACACCTTGTGCTAGCACTTTAACACGCTGAATAAGACTCTCTTTCTCTCTCTCAAACGTGACAGTGTAATTTACCGATTGGATCGTTACAAAAGTGACTGCGATGAAGATGATAATGGGTAATATCAGCTTGTTTTTAATCGATATGTTATTAATGAAAGACAACATTATTGGCCCTCCACTATAGCGATTCGTAACAGGTTCGAGCCAATGACGTAGTCACCGCGCCTTGCATTCACTAAGTTGATCTTAGGCTTTAGCTTATTATCGATGTGCGTTAGCTCAATGACTCCTCCCATGTCCGTAAAGTTTGGGATATCGCTAATCGTCACAGTATGTGGTGAGTGGGCTTTACGGCTAAATTCATCATTATCGAGATCAGATAGATAAGTGATATCACACTTATGAGTCACCAATTGATGTACTTGAATAGCGAGAGAACGAATAGATTTCCCTTGTGTAATCGACGTCAGTGCTTTGCTTACCTTCTCATCGCCAATCACACAGAAGTTAACCGTATTCATGGTGCTCTCGTCGTTCCAACGAATAAAGTTGGCAATTCTAAAAAGGTACACCGCTTTCACTTCATAAGGCTTGAAACTAGCCGCCGATGTATTCAAAGGCACAATAAACATAGCTATAGTGGCAAGGCTGAGTTTCGTAAAACCGAGCTTAATACGGTACTTGAGCCACTTAGAATTCATGAGAGATCCTCACATATACGGACTCTTGGTTGACACAAATCTCGGTAAGTTTTTGTGTCACTTTCGAAGCCGTTTCCATTTCGACATCTAACATAGACAACTCTTCAAGGCTCATCGACATGAGCTGGTCTAGAGAGTTTACTTGAGCAGAGACAAAAACAGGTATCGTTAATGCTAGTCCTAAGCAAACCTGGCGGGATATCATGTGCTCACCTAATATACAGATAGATATTAATCCTTTAATCAATAGTTCAACTATATATGAAATGCCATACTGGTAAATCTACGGTGTCGAAAGTTTGAGTTAGGTCACTGTTTATTTATGGTATTTATAAGACCGTCATTACTTACCTCAACGTAAAGGATTAGCACCACGTGACAACGAAGATTTTGCTTAATTGCGACATGGGAGAAAGTTTCGGCAATTGGAAGATGGGCGATGACGAGTCGGTCATGGAATGGGTCGATATGGCAAACATCGCTTGTGGCTTCCACGCGTCTGATCCGCACGTTATGTCCAAGACGATAAAACTGGCGCAGCACTATCACACCCAAATTGGTGCTCATCCCGGTTATCAAGATCTCGTTGGTTTTGGTCGCCGTTCTATTCCGCACACCATGGACGAAATCAGTGAGCTGGTTTGTTATCAAGTCGGTGCATTACAAGCCCTTTGCCGCTATCACCATACCACTGTTGGCTATGTGAAACCTCATGGCGCTCTTTATAACGATATGATGGCAAACATTGATGTGTTCAATGCGGTAGCCCAATCCGTCGCTGAGTTTAACATCCCGTTGATGATTCTCTCTTCATCAGACAATCAACAGTATTTGGATATTGCTGACGACCATGACTTGCCTCTCTTGTTTGAAGCGTTTGCCGACCGTGCTTATTTAAATAACGGACAATTAGCGCCACGTACTCAAAAAGGCTCGGTTTACGTCAATCAAGACGATATCTATAACCAAGTTATGCAAATCATTAACTATGGCTCGGTTACGACTTTAGAGGGCGAAAGACTGCCTATTGAAGCTGATACTATCTGTGTTCATGGTGATAACCCTCAATCCATCGCATTAATTAGAAAAATCAGACAAGACCTCAACGCTTTTAATTAGTATGAAGCGTGTGATTGGTATGACGCATGGTCTAATCGCTCGTGAGATCTAATTGATTTGTATTGGCTTGGACACGGAAGTGAGACACGCCAAGTAAGCTAAAAAAGGCAAGATAACAAACGTATGGAAACGAAATGACGACGAATCAGATTGAATTCAATATAGCGCCAGTCGCGGAATGCAGCGTTTTAGTGACTTTGACACTATCGCCTTCAAATAATCAATCTAGCGCCGAATATGCGCATTACATGGCTCACTTTTCCGATGCCATTCGCCAAAATTTAGCACCGGTGTTGATGAATGTGACGCCGGCTTACCAAACTATATTGGTCGATTACCTACCTTATCGAATATCAGAACAGCAGCTCATTGAACAACTCAATAATTTGTTGAATCACGCTCTATCGACCTTTTCTAGTATTAGTAAAACTCGCGATACGATTGAGCTTCCTGCCTATTACTCACCAGAAACGGCGCTCGATTTAGACCGATATCAAGACAAAGGTCTGTCTCTGGACGAGATTATTCAATATCACACCTCACAGACATACAGCGTCAGTGCTATTGGGTTTACGCCTGGCTTTGCCTTTATGTCGGATGTGGTTAATGAGCTTGCCTTACCCCGGCACTCCACACCCCGCTTAAATGTGCCCAAAGGCAGTATCGCCATCGCGGATACTAAAACAGCTGTGTACCCTTCGGATTCACCGGGCGGCTGGAATATTATTGGCAATTGCCCGCTTCCGTTGTTCGATCATAGCCAATTGAAGAACGCCGATATCACGCAAAGACCGCTGTCTCTGCTTAATGTTGGTGACACAGTCCGTTTCAACGCGATTTCAAAACAAGAGTTTGTAGAGTTGGGTGGAGGCATCGTAAATGGCTAAGACAAAAGCTAAACCAACACTGACAGTGATTAAGCCCGGTCCGTTGAGTTTGATTCAAGACTTTGGGCGATTTGGTGTTGCTCATCTTGGATTAACGCAAGGTGGACCGGTTGATGATTACTCTTATAGCTGGGCCAATCATCTATTGGGCAACCCAGTCAACCAAGCGGCGTTGGAAATCACGCTTGGGCAATGCGCGTTACGAATCGATTTTGATTGTGAGATGGCGCTATGCGGGGGTGATTTACAAGCGAAGCTCGATGGTAAACCACAGGCTAACTGGCGCACTTTTCAAGCTTTTAAAGGGCAAGTTCTCTCATTTGGTTTGCCTAAAAATGGTCTAAGGGCGTATTTAGCCATTAAGGGCGGTTTCGATGTTCCATCAACTCTTGATAGCTGCTCTACAGTGACTCGTGAAAAGATTGGTGGATTAACGCAAGATGGAGATCCATGCCAGCAAGGGCAACAAATCGCTTTTACCCAACATCAACTCTCGCGCCCGTTTAAAGCGTTGAGTGTTACCTTCCGATACACGCCTGATTACAATCTACCCGTGAACCTACGAGTGATTGAAGGCTATCAAAGCGAGCTATTCTCCAAGTCAGCAAGAGAAACTTTGTATAACGTGGAATATCACGTTGACCAAAACTCAAATCGGATGGGTTATCGACTCAGTGGCGAGCCCGTAGACTCGCCTGACATTTCGCTGTTGTCAGAAGGCATTGCCCTAGGTGCGATTCAAATTCCACAAGATGGACAGCCTATCGTGCTGCTTAATGATAGACAGACCATAGGTGGTTATCCGAAGATTGGATGTGTCGCAAGAATCGATTTACCGCGCTTGGCACAAGCAAAACCTGGACATGCGATATCGTTCAGCAAGGGGGATCGCTTAGGCTTACAAGATGTTTGGTGCCAATGGGCTCAATTTTTCGGCTACTAGTTTTTGCTATGTGCTAATTGCTATGTAGCTAAGAATAATTACCTAGGAAGATGTCGTTTGGATGAGTTTCGGTATCTAAGCCGATGTTGAAATGAAGATTCGGCTTACCTATTACAGTAAGCCGAATTGAAGAAGTTAAGCGCAGTCGATGATGATTGGCTATTTAGCGTGATCTTGCCCCGACACTTTTGCAAGCGCTTCTGGATATCCACGTTCTTGCGTCAAATCTATCGCTCTGTTTTCAATATCATTTAGATTAAGTGACATTGTCACTGAGTGCGTATCTTCAATAGATGCCGCCTCTGATACATCAAACCATTGCTCAGCAACCTTTTGTGCCGCTTCTAATGTTGAAGAAGCTTTCACTACTTCAAGTCGAGCATAGCGTTCACCACAGAATGAAACGTCTGAAGCTCTTAAGCTTGGATCGGTTCCTGGAATCTGTTGTGCACCAAACAAAGGTTTACCACCGACCAATGCAGAGCTGAAACTTGGGATAAACTGAGACATATGCGTTATGGCAGCGCGAGTTCTTAATTCAAGCTGCTCTTCACTCCAACCCGATACGATTTTCTTAAGCAGCTTCGAAGGCAACTGTGGCTGTGACGAGTCTGTTGACGATGAAACAAGCCCTCCCTCGAACAGAGTAATCCCTTCTGTCATACCGTGAAGTTGGAACACACCATCAGCATATGGCGTCAATTGCGCCATGCCTTGCGGTGTGCCTCTCGGGCCATGGAAGATAACCTCTGGCCATTCTTCCTTACATTCTTGCGAATATGGCCACTCGGTAACGTACGCAGCTTTAAATTCAACAAGTCTTTGCTGCTTAGAGCCAACAAAGTCGTCCACAATACCCGTTTCAAACCCACTCGCATTAATCAAGTAATCGGTCGTTAGTTGGCAGCTTTGGTTTTCGGCATCGGTATAAGTCAAAGACCAGCCTTGGCCTGTCGACTCAACAGATTGTAATCGGCTGTTGGTGAACACAGTACAGTTAGCTTGTTGCCCTAAAGACAATTGAGCGGTCGCAGATAAGCGGAATACACTCCAACCGTACTCTTGAACCATCGCAACAGGATACTTAAGAGTCTCTAAATCCGTATGCTTGGCGAAAGGAATACACCAATCATCAAGCGATGTTGGTTTCAGAGGCTGCGTTTTTGCAGAAAGTGCTAATAAATCTTCTTTGCTGTACAGCTTATAATACTCTTCCGGGTCACCAAGCACTTGGTTGCTTTTATCTTGTTTAACAAGATCGGCATAAGCGCTTTTGATTATCTTGAGACGAGGAAGCAGATCCAACGGCTCTCCACCATCACTGTGCGGAACGGCGATGATTGTCGGACGAATATTGATCGTATGAGGGAATAAGCGGACGGTATCAATTGACTGTGTGAGCAATTGAAGACACTGCTCTACAGAAATATCTCGATACAAATTGCCGCCAGCGTGCAGGTGGCAAATTGGTGGACCATTAACCAAACTCGGCCCTTTTTCTAAGATAGTGACCTTAAAACCCAACTCACTAAAGTGAATCGCGCTCGTTGTTCCGGCAATACCACCACCAACAATGGCAATAGAAGGTTGATTTGTATCCGTTTTGTTGTGGTTCATCGTGTTCTGTAGAATAAGATTAACTGCCTCTATTCTACTTTTGTTCTGCGATGAATTAAAACACATTTTTATCAAGGTCTTAGATAGGCGGGATTTAATATCTATGTAAAAAACATAAATAATCTCTTGACTCAATAACTCCAGATAGGGTTTTAAAGGTTATTCTAACAGTCAAATTTGTCCTAAGTGACGCCACATAAAGGCTGCCTCAGTACTCTTAAAACATAGCGGTTAACTTATCCCTAAAGTTATCCACCGTTTTTGTGGATAACTGTTGATAACGTTCTTGCTAAGTTGCGCAAACCCTTTGTTTACAGGGACTAACCGCTGTTCATTAAATCGGCATTATTGGGTAATTAGTTTTAAAAAATGCTAAAAACAGTGGAATCTAAGGTGCGATATTTTTTACTTATGCTACCGGTTGGTTAAATAAAAAACGGTCTAAAGCGACGTATTATAAATAGTGCATGACTAAGTATAAATAATCTCACTTTTAGACCGTTTTAAGCGCTTGGCTAGATCTCGCTAACGACTAGCCAAAATCCTTGTTTACTGGTGCCAACAAACGTTTGATTAAGCTATTCACTACCGCGGCTAATGTGATGAACGTTAGCACCGGTAGCGCTATCCACAACATCGGGTGAAGTGAAGGTTGTAACTCAAAACCAAAGTTCATCACTCCTGCCACGCTGAGCTCAGAACCAAGGGCTGCAATTGAGCCTGCGACTAACGCCATTAAACCGTACTCACACCAAATAGTATTGAGAATTCGCTTCTTACTCGCGCCTAATGTTCGATACAAGCGTATCTCTTGTTGTCTTTGAGATAAGCTCAATCGCAATAGAGTGAAGATAAGCAACAGCCCCGCCACCACACCTAACGCCGCAAGTACGGTAATCGACCAAACAATCTGCTTAAGCAACTCTTGGATCTTGCTACCCATCTTACGAATATCCATCAAACTCACGGTTGGATGATTTCGAGAGAGTTCGTTGAGCATCTGATTGTGTTGTTCTTCTAATCTGAAGCTCACTAGCCAAGTAGAAGGGATTGAACTCAAGACATCTGGAGTAAAAATGAAGTAGAAGTTCGGCTTCATTTCTCGCCACTCGACTTTGCGGATGCTATTCACCTTGGCAGAAACATTCTGGCTGTTGATTGTGAATGACAGCTCATCGCCAATCTTTAGATCCAGTTGCTCCGCGACATCCGATTCTACAGATACGCCATGCTCTTGTGTCCAGCTGCCTTCTAATACTTCATTGTACTTAGGTAAGCTACCTCCCCAAGTGAAGTTGATCTCACGGCTTAGTGCGTCTGTTTCTCCAGAGGTATCACTGTATTCCGATGCTTCGACACCGTTTATCGTCGTCAGTCGTCCTCGGATAATTGGAAACGCTTGAGTACGCTCTACTTCGTTTGCATCAATCGTCTCGAGATAACTGTCTTTTTCATAGCTTGCAATGTTAAGTGCAAACGCATTTGGTGCGTTCTCGGGTAAGGTTTGCTGCCAATCTGACAGTAAATCACTTCTTACCAACCAGATGATAGACAGCAACATCAGTGAAAGCGCTAAAGAGCCAAATTGAATCCCCGTTGCTAAAGGTGTGCGATTAATTCTGCTCAATGCTAAACGCATAGACGTAGATGTCGGTAACTTGCCAACCAAACGCAGAACAAGCGTACTAACGACCGCAAGTACTAAGAACAGGCAAGCGATACCCGCTAGAACTATCCATACCAATAGATTGTCGCCATACATCAGCATCATTGGAATAATCGGTACCAGTAACAACAAATATTTCTTGTAGCTTTCATTGGACTGGTGACTTGATTGGATAACGCTGATTGCCGAGGTATTGACCAAGCCAATTAACGGGATACCAAGAGCAGGAACACCAATTAAGATGCTTGATAAAATCGCCAAGATTGCAGGTTCAATACCATAGCTAGGAAGTGGCGTTGGTAATAAGTCACCCAGAGGTATACGAAGCAAAAACTCTAAGCCGATACCGATAGTTATTCCCAGTACTGCACCGATAACCACTAATAAAGATACCTGTACAGACAACCATTTAACGATCCACTGCTTGCTTGCACCCAAACTCTTAAGCATCGCGATGGTTTTACGACGACTCGCAACATAATGTTGGCAAGTGAGTACCAAAGTGGTCGCAGCCATGATCACTACGATAGCTACCGTTAGTGATAAGTATTGAGTGGTGCTTTCGAACATGTCGTTGGTACGACTGGCTGAGTCTTGTGTACGCCAGCGGTCACTTGGTGTCAGTTCGATACTGTCTTGTGCGGCTTTGAGTTTCGATTCATCACCATTTAAAAACAATCTAAAGCTAACGCGACTGCCCGGTTGAATCGCTCCCGTGGCATCGATATCACTTGTATGAATCAGCACAGCTGGCATTTGTTGGAATGGGTTAAAGCTTAAGCCTGGTTCTTGAGTGATTCGTCCAGTTATCGCTAAATCGGCATCACCAATAGTGACATTGTCACCAATTTCAACCTCTAACTGTGCAAATATACGCTCGTCTAGCCAAAGTTCACCCGGCTCAACATGGTTACTTGATGCTTTATCAGCGCCCTCTAAGATCATTTCACCGCGTAATGGGTAATTACTTTCAACTGCTTTTACCGTCACTAACTGCATTGAGTTATCACTGAATGCCATGGTTGAAAAACGAGTCAACTGAGAGCTTTCTAACTGTTCAACTTGAGTGAGGTCTAATAAGGATTGTGGAACTGGGTTTGCTGAGATAAACACGATATCGGCAGTAAGCGCATCTTTGCCCTGCTTAACAATTACCTGCTCCATACGTTCGGCCAACGCCGACAATGCAAATACACAAGCAATAATAAGCGTTAAAGCGATTGAAACTGGCCAAAGCTGACCGTGTCGAATCTCTTCGATACTCCATGAAAACAGGCGTTTATTCAGTCCGTTTGATGAATTCAATTTAGACTTCCTCTATCTGACCGACATGCATCTTGAGTGTTCTTTGGCAACGTTGTGCAAGCTTAGGATCGTGTGTCACCAACACTAACGTTGTGCCGTGGGATGAGTTCAATTCAAACAACAACTCAACAATTTTGGCTGCCGTTTGTTGGTCTAGGTTGCCTGTGGGTTCATCGGCAAAAAGAATTTTTGGCTTAATCATAAATGCGCGCGCCAACGCGACCCTTTGTTGTTCACCACCCGATAGCTGCGACGGTAAGTGATCAAGCCTGTCTTTCAAGCCTACTGATTCAAGCAGAGCAGTCGCGCGTTCGATGTCTTCGTCTTCTCCCTTTAACAAACAAGGTAACGTGACATTTTGTAGCGCTGAAAGACTTGGAATTAACAAGAAGCTTTGAAATACAAACCCTACCGATTCACTGCGGATCTTCGCTCTTGCCTCGTCATCAAGCTGTGAAAGTGGCTGTCCTAATAAACTGATTTCGCCTTTCGTTGGTACATCAAGACCAGCAAGCAGCGTCATTAAGGTCGATTTACCCGCGCCAGACGTGCCGACAATCGCGACAGTTTCGCCTTCACGAATATCGATATCGACGTGCTCTAGGATTGTTAAATGTTCTTGATTAGTAGACACTGTCTTCGAAACAGCTTCTGCTTTAATGATGGATGTATGCATGACTCGACTAATTTCCTTTTTATTCTTTATTTTATTTTCAACCGCTTCTTTGGCTCAAGATACCCGCTTAGATTCTAAGTTACTGGTCCTTGGTGATAGCCTGAGTGCTGGTTACAACATGGACATCAAACAGAGTTGGCCAAGCCTGTTACCAGACGCGTTAGCAAAGCATGACAAAACGGTAACCGTGGTTAACGGGAGTATTTCTGGTGATACAACGGGCAATGGTTTAGCCCGCCTACCACAATTGCTTGAAGAACATGCTCCAGACACCGTTCTTATCGAACTTGGTGCGAATGATGGACTTCGTGGTTTCCCACCTAAGCTGATGTCTGCAAATCTTGAGCAGATCATTGAGCAGATAAAAGCTGCGGGCGCCAAACCTATAATGATGCAGATTAAAATCCCACCAAATTACGGAAAGCGTTACAACCAGCAGTTTGAATACGTTTTTGCAGCGCTTGCTGATCAACAAAACGTGCCACTTTTGCCGTTTTTCCTAGAGCATATCATCCTCAAACCTGAGTGGATGATGAACGATGGACTGCATCCAAAACCAGAGGCTCAACCTTGGATTGCTGAATTCGTCGCCGAAGAATTATATCAGTATCTTTAAGTTTTAATGGTCTAGCTCAATAAATTTTACACAGCTTTACGTTAGCCTGAGTGCATATCACCGTTAACTGTAAGGTTATTTATGCTGATCGAACCTGTTATCAAGGGTGTGGTAGCCAAAAGCGCTCACCCTCTTGGCTGTCAAGAAGCCGTAAAGCAACAAATCAAGTTTGTTAAGAGTGCGCCGCAAATCAAAGATGGCCCTAAACGAGTACTGATTATCGGCGCTTCCTCAGGCTTTGGCCTTGCCGCTCGTATTGCCCTTACCTTTGGCGGCGCAAAAGCTGACACTATCGGCGTCTCATTCGAGCGCGGTCCAAACGAAAAATCCCTAGGTAGTGCTGGTTGGTACAACAACATCTACTTCAAAAAAGAAGCCGAACGAGAGCAACGCACTGCTATCAACATCGTTGGCGACGCATTTTCGCAAGAAACACGCTCACAAGTTGTCGAAGCCATTGAAACCTACTTCGAAGGTGAAGTGGATCTGATTATCTATAGCTTAGCTGCAGGCGTTCGTCCTAAACCAGATTCCGATGAGTTTTGGCGCTCTGCCATCAAACCTATTGGTGAAAGCGTAACTGGCGCAACCATTTCTCTGGAACACGACAACTGGGTCACCAACACGCTTGAAGCCGCGACGGAAGAAGAAGCCGAAAGTACACTCAAAGTGATGGGTGGTGAAGATTGGGAAAACTGGATAGACGAACTGATCAACGCTGAGTCTATTGCTCCGGGTTGTAAGACGATCGCCTTCTCCTATGTTGGCCCTGAAGTGACGCACCCTATCTACTTAGACGGTACTTTAGGTCGCGCTAAGATCGACCTTCACCAAACCAGCCACGCTCTTAATCTAGAATTAGCTAACTTTGATGGCAACGCTTACGCGACTGTCTGTAAAGCACTAGTCACTAAAGCGAGCGTTTTCATCCCGGGACTCAGCCCTTACTTACTTGCTTTGTATAAAGTGATGAAAGAGAAAGAGACCCACGAAGGTTGTATCCAACAAATGCAGCGTCTATTTAGCAGTAAACTCTATGGTCAATCAAAAGTACCACTTGATGGTGAGCGATTGATCCGTATGGATGATTGGGAATTAGATCCAGAAACCCAAGCGCACGTAACTGAACTACTAGAAAAGATGGATGAAAACAACTTCCAAACTTTAGGTGATTACCAAGGGTTCAAAGACGAGTTCTTGCAGCTCAACGGGTTCGCGCAGCCATCAGTAGATTACAGTAAGAAACTGAATAGCGAAGACTTTATAAAATTAAAGCCCTAATCGAAATTTATCTCATTACTGAGACCCGTATTCACATTTGAAAACCTCTGCAAAATTGCCGAGGTTTTTTTGTGCAACATTTCTTATACTTAGTTAACGTAAGATTCACAGTTTTCTTTGGTTCATCATAATTAACACAGGATGTGTTGATGCATTTAGCATAATTGACTCGGAGTCATATGAAGAAAATAAAAACTCTCGATTTAGATATCCCAGACGATATGGAGCACGGTTGGCAGAATATTGTCGACCTCTTAGCTCAAATTACTCAAGTGCCCGCAGCACTAATCATGCGTGTTCACGCCAATTACATTGAAGTTTTTTCAACCAGTCGTAGCGAGAACAACCCATACAACAAAGGTGATTCTGAAACGCTGCGGAATGGGCTGTACTGCGAAACAGTGATGGAAACTCAACGACAGCTTCTTGTGCCTAACGCGCTTGCCGATCCTAAGTGGGACAACAACCCAGACATCAAACTCGGCTTAGTCTCCTATTGTGGTATTCCATTACTTTGGCCTAACGGTGAACTGTTTGGCACCATTTGTATCTTGGACTCGAAAGAGAATCACTACACCCCTACTTATATCAAACTGTTAGAGAGCTTTCGGACTTCGATTGAATCTCAGCTTAAAACCCTATTCCAACACGCCAAGCTTACCCAAATGAATCGCGACCTAAAAAACCGCGTTTACAATCGCACTAAAGATCTCGCGAGCCTTAATTACTCGTTGAATCAAGAAATTGATAAACGAAAAGCGGCTGAACAGAAGATTAACTTCCAAAAGAATCACGACCTCGGCACCGGCTTTTTAAACCGAAACGCATTTAAATCTCGCTTAAACCACAAGCTACTGTCACAGAGAAGGCTGACAGACAGCTCATTTGCAGTCGTTCATATTGGTTTTACCAACGGTAGACGCATACAAGCACGCTACGGCTATAACGCGTTAGACCAAGTGCTTGTTGAATACCGAAAACGCATCGACTGTATTTCTGATATCGATGTATTAACTGCACGCCCTACTTCGGTTGACCTCGTATTGGCGTTTAGCGTTAAAGATTTACACCATCGCCTTGAAGAACTTTGCCAGACGCTCGTTAAAGTTGGTCATTCAGAATTCGACATCGAAAGTGACAAAGTGCATTTGCACGCGTTTATTGGGATTGCAATTACGAACGACGAAGATGACGCGGAAAGCATTCTGCAGAAATCTTCTGAAGCGATGTTAGCCTGCAAAGATTCAGGACAAAAGTTCGCTTACTACTCTCAATCCCATACCGAAGAACAAACTCACATTAATAAGATCGAAGGCTATTTGCTTCAAGCCGTTCGTAATGATGACCTTATGCTCTACTTTCAACCCAAAGTTAGCCCGTTGACGCATCGCTGGGTCGGTGCTGAAGCTTTGCTTCGTTGGCGACATCCTGTTTTGGGTGATATCTCTAACGAAACCCTGATCCACATGGCTGAACAAAACGGTTTGATTTTCGAAGTGGGCAGCTTTGTTTTACGCAATGCGATTGAAAAAGCCAAAGAGTGGTCCGAATACGTTGAAGATTTCAAGATGGCTGTGAATGTGTCTGCAATTCAACTCAAGAACGTACACTTTGCGGAACAAGTGGTTCACCTACTCGAAACCTATCATTTAGAGCCTCGTTTCTTAGAACTTGAAGTTACGGAGAGTGGACTGATAGCAGATGAAGTGGTTGCCAAGAATACCTTGGGATCTTTGCACGATATTGGCGTTACATTGTCACTAGATGACTTCGGTACGGGCTACGCCTCCTTCAGTTATCTGAAGAAGTTCCCATTCGACACCATTAAGATTGATAAGAGCTTTATCGACCAAATGCTCAACTCACACGAAGACTCGGAAATTGTTCGTTCTATTGTCCAAATTGCCAAAAAGCTCGACTTAAAAGTGACGATTGAAGGCATAGAAACGGAGGTTCAGGAGCAATTTATTATTAATGAAGGCTGCGATGTGGGCCAAGGTTACCTTTACGGAAGACCAATGCCGAGCCAAGAATTCGAACACAGCTTAATCAATCAAAACTATTTGGGGACAACTCGTTACGCTTAAAGCGAAAAAGAGCAGTTAGTTTTGGATTTAGGCCTACTTTCTCTTTACTCTAAAGGTGGTGATTTTTATAATCGCCGCCTTTCTGTTTTTATCTTTCCCCTTATATAGGCATTCCTCGTTATGGATCAGTTGACTGCAAAGCTTAAAAAGCTCGAAAAACAAAACTACCGTGCATATCAACAAATTAAAGGTCAATACGACTTTGCTGATTTTGAATTACACATCGACCACATCCAAGGTGACCCATACGCGTCAGCCTCTCGTTTTCGTGCAACGCGCGCGTGGTCTTTGACCGGGTTAGATTGGCTGAAAGAAAAATCTTACGAATACCAAGTAGCCGCTCGTGACTTTATCGCACGTAGCTTCTCTGAGTTCGCGAAACAAGAGTCGACCGTTTCTATCGCGCTGACGGGTCAAACCGTATTAGACAACACAGCTGTTGTATTCACAGACCACGGCATCGAAATTCGTTTCCGTATTAATTTACCAGCTGATGGTCGTAGCATTCTTGCTAAGAAAGCGAACAACATCATCACTTTCTACTTACCGAAGTTTATTCGTCGCGCGACGCTTGAGCGTGAGTTAAACATCGATGCAATGATCAAACATTGTGAAACGATTGAAGACCAAGAAGCGCTGCGTGCTCAATTGGATGAAAACAACCTAGCCGCTTTCGTTGCAAACGGCAGTGTGTTACCTCGTATCGCGGGTAACTGCGACCTTCCAATGAAAGACGCGGTACCTTTCGCGGCTCCAGAATCATTGAGTGTTACGTTAAATACTCCAAACCAAGGTGACGTGACCGGCCTAGGCATTCCAAAAGGCATTACGCTGATCGTTGGTGGTGGTTTCCATGGTAAATCGACACTGTTGAACGCCGTTGAACGTTCTATCTACAACCATATTCCTGGTGACGGTCGCGAAGGCATTGTAACTGCGATTGATACGATGAAGATCCGCGCTGAAGATGGTCGATGTGTGCACAGCTTGAACCTGTCAAACTACATCAACCATTTACCAATGCAGAAAGACACATCTGACTTCAGCACACAAGATGCGTCAGGTTCTACGTCTCAAGCGGCTTGGTTACAAGAATCGATTGAAGCCGGCGTTCAAACTCTACTTATCGATGAAGATACGTCAGCGACTAACTTCATGATTCGTGACGAGCGTATGCAAGCGCTAGTGTCAAAAGGCGATGAGCCAATCACACCACTTGTCGACCGCATTGGTCAGCTTCGTGAAGAGATGGATATCTCTACCATTGTTGTAATGGGTGGCTCTGGTGATTACCTAGATGTCGCGAACACTGTGATTCAAATGCACGACTACCAAGCGGTAGATGTGACTGAAAAAGCAAAAGACGTGATTGCTCAGCACCCTACTCAGCGTACTAACGAATGTGAAACTGCTTTAGAAACGTTTGTACCGCGTTCATTGAACCGTACTTCACTGATGAACATTCTGACTGACGGTAAATTCCGTGTTAATGCTAAAGGCAAAGAGTCACTGCGTTTTGGTAAAGAGTTTGCAGACCTTTCTGCGCTTGAGCAATTAGAATCACCGTCTGAAGTGAATGCGATCGGTTGGGCTTGGTTCCAATTCGCACAAACTCCAGGTTGGTCAAACAACCCTGCTAAAGAGTTTAACGCTATTTTAGAAAACGAATGGCACGCTAACATGCCTAACTACGGTGACCTAGCGAAACCAAGAACGTTAGATGTGATGGCTGCTCTGAACCGTATGCGTAAATCTCAGTTCAAGCCTTCGAACTGATTTCGTTAAATATCGGATTTATTGTGCTTCTAGGTTTTTGAAGTTTTAATCTTCTAATTTACTAAAGCTTCTAAGCCACTAAATAAGCAAATTAACCTTCTACGGCTCTCATTCTGAGGGCCGTAAATTTATCTAACCTCTTTTGACCTAACCTCTAGTGTCGTCAAAACTCTTGAACTTTATAAATTCATAAAACCAATCTTTACATCAATTACTTATCATCTTTTGTAATGAGAAAATTAAAGGCACTGTTTACCACCATCTAATGCTGTCGATCCCTCAAAACATGACACAGCTTTTACAAAACCCTAGTGATATTCAGATAAAGTCCCGATTCGACAAGTGTAACCAAATGTAACAGACCCTTGAGGCTTCAATGAATCATAAACGCGTTAAGATGCGTGACCATAAAATCGAAGTGAACCTATTCAAAAACCGCGTAATCGTCGCGTTTTGTGGGATCTTGATGTTCACTCTTGTCTTAGTCGGCAATCTATACCGACTTCAAGTTGAAAATTTTAAAAGCTATCAAACTCGTGCCGATGGCAACAGAATCAAAGTATTACCTATCGCCCCTACTCGTGGACTTATTTACGACCGTAACGGCGTGTTGCTTGCAGAGAACAAGCTTGTCTTTGATCTAACCATGATTCCTGAGCAAACCGATGATGTCGATGCAATGCTCACCAAGCTAGACAAATATGTCCCCCGTGATGCAGAGCAGATCGCTCGTTTCAAAAAACGCTATCACAACACCCGCCGTTTTAAATCTGTGACTATTCTAGAGAACTTAACGGAGGAAGAGATCGCCAAGTTCTCCGTGCACCAGTACCAGTTCCCCGGCTTATCTATCGATACCAGCTTAAAGCGTTTTTACCCGAATGGTGAGGTGCTTACCCATGTTCTTGGTTACGTGGCGCACATCAATGATAGCGATCTCAGAAAGCTTGAAGAACAAGGGATAGAAGCGAATTATCAAGCTACAACAATCATAGGAAAACTGGGCGTTGAACGTTATTACGAAGATATTCTGCACGGCACCAAAGGTTATCAAGAAGTCGAAGTAAACAGCCGTGGGCGAATAGTCCGAACCATTGAGTACGTGCCGCCAGTAGCTGGTAAAGATATCGTGTTAAATATTGACCTTGAGCTGCAAAAATACGTCTTTGAGCAACTTGATCACCGAACTGGAAGCGCGGTTATTCTCGATCCGAAAGACAACAGCGTGTTGGCGATGGCATCAAGCCCGAGTTACGACCCTAACCTATTTGTCGACGGCATTTCGAGTAAGAACTACCAACGTTTATTGAATGATCCGGCTCACCCGTTGGTTAACCGCACCACTCTAGGCGTTTATCCTCCTGCCTCAACCGTTAAACCATTTATGGCTGTGGCAGGACTGCAAGAACATGTCATCTCTGAAGATACCATCCGTAACGACCATGGCGTTTGGAGAATTCCTGGCTCTAAACGAAACTCTAAATCGTGGCGTGACTGGAAACGTTGGGGTCACGGACCTGTCGATGTCACTCAAGCCATTGAAGAGTCGGTAGATTCATTCTTCTATCAAACCGCTTTCGATTTGGGTATTGACCGAATTTCAAGTTGGATGAACCGATTTGGATTTGGTGAACCGACAGGCATTGATATCTATGAAGAAAGTACCGCCAACATGCCGACTCGAGAATGGAAGATGATGCGTTATCGCACCCCTTGGTATCAGGGTGACACAGTTCCGATTGGTATTGGCCAAGGTTATTGGACATCGACACCTATGCAACTTGCTAAAGCAACGTCAGTATTGGTTAATCATGGTAAGGTGATGCCACCTCATATCTTAAGAGCCACCTTAGATCATGGTGAAGATTTCAGTACACAACAACTTGTCGAACCGGAGCCAATGCCCTCAATCACCGAAGTACCGGATAGAATTTGGGATGTGCCAATCAATGCGATGCGACTCGTAAACCACGGTAATCGAGGCAGCGGCAGACGTGCATTTAAGGGAACTGAATACACGAGCGGCGGTAAATCAGGAACTGCACAAGTCTTTGATCTTGCGAAAGACCAGGTCTACAACTCGAAGAAACTCGCTAGACACTTGCTTGACCATGCGCTTTACACGGCTTTCGCACCGTATGAACACCCTGAATATGTCGCAACTGTGGTCATTGAACACGGTAACGGCGGTTCAAAAGTCGGTGCGCCTTATATCCGTAAAGTACTCGACTATGCCTTTGAACATAAAAGTGGCGAGAGCAAAGATCACTCCTAACACCAATAACTTAAGTCGCTACAGCACATAACGTAGTTATCCAAAACATAACGTAATGACGACAAAGCCCCACTTGTATCACTCACAATGTGGGGCTTTCTGTTTTAGGGTTCTAAGCAATTAGACTGCTAAAAATGCCTGTCGATTATGAGCTTCTTAATACATGCCATGCTTCACAGAGCGTCTGAAATTTTGCGGTGTTGCCTTCGTCTCTGTCCGGATGCCATCTCAATGCCAGTTGTCGCCAACGTTTTCTAATTTCATGGTGTGTCGCGTCTAAAGGTAACTCAAACAGGTTCAATGCTCGACTTCGATCCATATCGAGTTCATCACCACCCACATACTTTCTATACCGAGTCCAAAATTCGTTCAACAGCCTTTTGACTTCACCTTCATCCGCTTCATAGTTAACCCAATTAATGTAGTATTCTCGAAGTGGGTCTTGATGATCGATGCTGTGACTGCTTCCGTGATAACGACCATTCATCAATTCGATGTCCATCGCTTGGACTTGGAGCCAACCATCTGGGTGTAAGGTTTCTTGAAGCTGATAAAGCGCATTCATGATAAGGAAGTTCTTTTTAAACAACTCTTTCTCAGGCACAGCATCCAACACTGGCACAAACCCAAGATCGTTCAGATGAGCTGCCAATGTGTGTACTTTCCATCCGCTTGGCTTTTGCTTAAGCACTTCCATTATCGGCCAAAGCAATGGGTTTTCCATATGGCAATGAAAGTTTGCTCTCACATCTTGATAATTCGACATAGTTGACTCAGTTAGCTTCTCTGAATTAATGGATTTCTAGAACTGTGGATACTATAAGTAACCTGTTTCGCATCCGTTGCGTATCTTCTTTAATTGAAAGCGATTTTCTAAGATTTGTCGAGCTTAAGGACAAACAACTTTCTAACGTTTGGCTTAAAGGCACCTTTTATCGTCAAAACTGAGTACCACTTCGTTGAATACAACCATTAGGGCGTGTTGACCTTTCGCGGTTAAATTTTGTTCGAGATAAAAGCGTTTTAATCGCGGCGAGGGAGAAGTAGCCTAGTCATTCTAAGCAAATCTCCCTCAACAAAGAGTAAAACGCTTTTTGCGGGGGCGCCCAGCTCGAACCCTTCGGGCAGCGTTTGCTGGTCATTTCTACTACGTTATCGGCTTCTCATGTAGGCTAGCTACACATCAAAGCCTCTGCCTTGTATAAATACCCAGCAACTCGCTGCAAAAATCAGCTCGAAAGATCAACACGCCCTAGTAATAAAGCCGCAATTCTTTGGTACGGATACAAAAAAGGTCAGCGACTTAGCTGACCTTTCACATCTATCCCAATTTTAGGGACGAAGCATTGAACTGACTAGATAACGCCAAGCTCTCTTAGACGTTCCATTAGGTATTCGTTTGCTGTGTACTTTTCAGATAGCACTACTTCTGGTTTCGGGTGAAGGAATAGAGGCAAAGAGATACGAGACTTCTCTTGGCGTTCACCTGATGGGTTGATTACACGGTGAGTTGTCGATGGGAAGTAACCACCAGATGCTTCTTGAAGCATGTCACCGATGTTGATGATCATGTTACCGAAGTCACATGGAACATCTAGCCACTCGTCATTTTGAGCTTTAACTTGAAGGCCCGGCTCGCTTGCAGCAGGAAGAACCGTCAGTAAGTTGATGTCTTCGTGTGCCGCAGCGCGGATTGCACCTGGCTCTTCATCACCTTGCATTGGTGGGTAGTGAAGAACACGAAGCAGAGTCTGTTCACTGCCGTTGATCATTTCTGATAACGCTATAGAGAATTTATCTTGTACTTCTTTAGGAGCATGAGCTTCAACCCAACCTAGCAGCTCTTGAGCAAAAGCATTCGCACGTTGGTAGTAATCTAGAATCTGTTCTTTCAGCTGCTGAGGGATTTGACCCCAAGGGTATACGTGAAAGTACTCTTTGATGTCTTTTACAGTGTGGCCTTTAGCAACTTCAGACACTGAAGGTGGAAAATATCCATCTTGTGTTTCAACATTAAAGTGGAAGTTCTCTTTCTCTTCAGAGATGAAGAATTGGTACCAGTTTTCGTAAATTGACTCAACAAGCTCTTTCGGGATTGGGTGGTTCTTAAGAACACCAAAACCAGTTTCACGTAGAGAGCGAACAAATTGTTCTGCTGCGTCGTCAGCAAGGTAATCGACAGTTTCCAGTTTCATGACTTTCTTTCTTGTTATGTAGTAATAGAGCGATTTTAAGGATCGCTTTGTTGTAAATCAAACTTTTGTGAAACTCTAGCAACCGTTTGTCTAGATACTGGGCGATAACACCACTTTTCAACAAATCTGGTGATTAAGACCCAATTGAACACTGTTCATTATTGTGTAACACTATTAAAAACTTCGACGAGAGATCTTGATATGACAATCACGCCACTTGCTCAAAATCGACCATTGCTGTCATTGACGACGCTGTATCTGACTGTGTTTCTATTTTCAGCGTTCGCTCCCTCTTCAAGAGCGGTGTGGATTGCCGAAATTGTCCCAGCGCTCGCGATATTGGTGGGTATTTGGTGGTTATCAACAAAGCTCACCTTCACTAAGACAGCTTACGTTTTGATGTTTATCTGGCTGATTTTGCATACGATAGGCGCAAAATATACCTTCGCGGAAGTGCCATTTGATTGGTTCAATAACATGATAGGTTCAGAACGGAATAACTTTGACCGTGTCGCGCATTTCTCTATTGGCCTTTATGCTTACCCACTCGCTGAGTACTTGATTCGTAAAAAACTGGCTCAACCGGTGCTGGCATGTTTCTTTGCGCTATTTGCGATTATGAGTGTTGCTGCAGGTTATGAAATTATCGAGTGGTGGTACGCGGAGATCGCAGGTGGTGATGAAGGTATCGCGTTCCTTGGCTCACAAGGTGATATTTGGGATGCACAGAAAGATATGCTGTGTGATACCACAGGCGCAATTGTTTCGCTATTACTTCTTAAGCTTCAAGGGCGTGTCAGAGCTTAAAGCTTTATTCTGAGTATCAAAAGTAACGTTGAAATGCCAAACACAAACTGTGCTGTGGCATTTTTTGTTTCACCGTGGCGGGTTATTTCATCGTTACCTTACCACCAACAAACTTGTAGACTGGCGTACCTCGAACCAAAGTGTCACGCGCAAATTCAATCCCGCATTCAGGGCACACACATGGCTCTGTCGTTAAATCTTCAACGATACGCTCCTTAAAACATTTCACGAGTGCACCTTTGCCATCTTTCCGATACTTAAAAAGCTGCGTTTTACATTTGGCACAGAAAATCTGAACCGTCTTGGTCGGTTGTTTCTTGTTTGGTTTAGCCATAGAAGTTAATGATTGAACTCTTTATTTCTTAAGTTTAGGGGCGACAAGAACCAAGCTTATCCCAAGAAGTATAACGGTTGATGAGACTATAAATTGCATAGTGACAGGTTCAGATAACAGTAATACGCCACCAAGTGTCGCGATAACTGGAACAGAAAGCTGTGCAATAGACGCAACCACGGTATTCAGTTTTTTCACTACGTAATACCACAAACTATAACCGATACCAGAAGCCACAGAGCCCGATATAACCGCGTAAATCAAACCTTGCTCAGTGATAGACACTTGCGTTAATGCATTAGGTATTAAAACTAATAAGCTCAATGCCACAAGGATAACTAGCGAGCTGAATCCAAAGTTAGCGGTGGTCGATTGCAGTGCGTTTGACGATTTCTTTCCTGCCAATGTGTAAATGCCCCACCCAATTCCGGCCAGAGACATCAAGATAATAGAAACTAAGTCGGGTGCTTGAGTCGATTCCGTTGGCATTAACAAATAAACAAGCCCTGCCACAGATAACAAACACCCGCCCCACTCAATGAGCGACATTCTGTTTCCAGAAAACAGGTGCGCGGCAATCATCGTAAATTGCACTGCGACAAACAACACCAGAGCACCAAGACCTGCGCCAAGCTCTAAGTAAGCAAACGAAAAACCAAACATATACACGAGCAGTGACAATATTGATGTGAGTTGAAACTGTGATTTGAGCTTTGTGTATAGCGATGTGTTACTTGCTAACTCACTTTTAGCTTTAGATTGGGAAGATAAAGCTAATAAAATCAAAAGCGTAAGCGCACCAGATAAGATGCGAACGATCGAAAAGCTCAAAGGATCGATCGTTTGATCCATTAAGGCCCAGCGACACAAAACTGAATTCGCAGCAAATGCCACCAGCGTAATAAATGTAACCATCAGAGTTTGCATCGTTTTTCCTAAATGAGTTATTTGGTCCTAACTGAGTTTTCTTGGATTTCAATCAACGTCAGGCTTCACCCAAACTTGGCTAAAGTCGAACCAACCTAATGCATTACATTTCGCGTTTTGCAACGTACCACATTGATCTTTATTAACGCCTAACCAGCAATGGAACATCGGGATCAATTGATTGCTTTGGACCAGTTGTTTACCTAACTGTCTTGCTGGGAATTGCTCGAATTCACCAGAACGCCAACGGTCAATCATGTGACACCATTGGTCGAAGTCCTCTGCCGGGCTAGATTCATCAAGAAAACTGTAGTCCATTAACCAGCCAGCCAAGGCGTCGTCTCTGTTATTGGCGATGCCCATAGGGTTAATCCAAACATCAACATCATCGGCGTGCGGAGGATCGGTTTCGTAACCGTAAAGATCAACATCGACGTTGTATTGCTTCAGCACCGTGACAATCGCCTTTGCAAGCGTTGGGAACATTGGGTGTTGGCATTGATACGCTAATCTTATGGTAGGCTTCGAATCTGCTGGTGGACAAACGGGCACTTTTAACTTTATGTCATACCAACCGGGTTTTATCCCATAAGCGTGTAACACGCCCAAATCGATAACAGTCTCTTTTGGAATATGAACAAACAGATCCGCCGCATTCAACGCGTTAGATAAAAACTGTGCCCATGCGGGATCTTGTGCAATACCCTTCTTTCTATTGAGCAGTAAATACGTGCAACCAGGATCGAGTTCTACTTCATCGCTATCGCCACGGTCGGCCATAACAGGCTTAGATAGGCTTGGGTAAACCATTGAAGAATAAGCCTCATCCACCACCCAAACTTCAACGCGATCAATTAACGGTCTGAAACCAAAGTACCCATTGAAAGCGGTTAACACGAGTTGTTTCTCGTCGTTCTTTTCAATGCGATAAGGTCCCGTTCCAATCGGTCGAATATCGTAGTCTTCACCACGTAAAGTGATCGGTAATGTGACTTTAGCGACCGATTCCGTTAGTGCGAGGGGAAAATACTTGTCTGGACGTGTGAGAAAAACATCTACTACACAATTTGCAGGTGAAGAGACATCTTTGATATGCGAAAACATGTTGAGAGGTTCGAGTGCAAGCAGTGTATCCACAACATGATTGGTTAACAGAGGTTCCCCGTTATGGAAACGAACACCGGGTCTCAAGAAGAATCGCCATTGGTAATCGCTGATTTTTTGCCATGAATGAGCAAGATCGGGTTGAAGTTGGTCATTCTCATCTAGACGAGTCAACCCACTGAATACCTGACAAGCGATATGTTGCTCTGAACGACGCATCGATTTGGTTGGGTTAAGCATTGAAAGCGGCCGGTAATAAGGCAAACGAATAACTTGTTCGCCTTCTTGATACTGTACGCCCAAGTAGTTTTGAATAACTTGCGTGAGTTTGGCAGCATTGTGATCAAGCACTGACAGCGCCTGTCCAATTTTTCCTTCCTGCAAGTAGCGTCTTGCTAAGTTCTCGCTGACATCACAACGATTCTGTTTAAAGATAAGTTGAGATAACTTTCCTCGACCTGCTGCAGGTAACCATTCTACCCACCCTTCTTCTTCAAGCTTGTTGAGTACCATTCTGGCATTACGACGGGTACAACAAAGCACATCCGTGATGTCGTCGAGTTGAACATCAGAATCTTTACCATCGAAGTATTCAAACAGGGTTTCAAATTGAACGCGAAGTCTTGGGCTGCTCATAAAGAGGAAAACTTATTCAAAGGACATTGAAAACAGTTTCCCTATTTTATGGCGTAAAATCAATATTACGGACACGATTTTATTGTGAATTATTGAGTACGACATCCTAAGGTGTTATTCAATTTGAAGGGTTAAGTGCTTTTACAGTAAAGGATTACATCACATCGCAGCCAATTTCATTGGCGATTTCACGGAGCTGCTGTTCATCGTCTAGTTTTATCGACCATTTACACTCAGAACCGTTGGCTGAAATGACATTTGCCCCTTTTCCAATCAGTTGAATTGCGTCAACTTGAGCTTGCAAAGTGACTCTATGCTCACCATCTAAACGAACAACCAACTCATGTGCGGTTGCGATGACTTTTCCACTTTTAAACGTTATGACCATGGGCTTCTCGGGTTACTTCTTTAAATACGAATTGCTTGTTCTAAGTACTGATTACTTCTTCTAAAGACAAAACCAGCGTACGACTACCTAGTCTGTTATCTTTTATGTTTCTTCACGGCAATAGTTAAGCGGCTGGTACAAACTAAGCGTTGACGATCATCAGTGATATTGATCTGCCATACTTGAGTAGAGACGCCCAAGTGAATAGGCTCAGCAGTACCGATGACGTGTCCTTCACGCATTGACCTTACGTGGTTCGCATTGATATCGAGCCCAACGCAATAATAGCCTTCTGGTACGCAGAAGTTTGCAGCCAATGAGCCAAGCGTTTCTGCTAGCACAACCGATGCGCCGCCATGAAGCATACCCAGTGGTTGGTGCGTAAAATGACAAACCGGCATGGTTGCCACCAAAGAGTTGTCATTTACTTCGGTGTAAACAATGTTGAGGTGTTCAATTAAGGTATTTTTTGAGGTCGCGTTGAAGGTATCTAGGTCAACGGGCTTTTTCCAAATACTCATGTGGGTTCCTTAATTATTGATCTTGTTATCGCGTGCATAGCTTTTTTCTATATTACTGGCTGTTAGTTATCTTACAGCCCTTAGTTATTACGCAAGTTGATGTTAACATGCATAAAAACCGAATACACAGAGGATATTGTATGACGTCATGGATGAAGTTTGCCTCGCTTCTCACACTTGCAGGCCTAACCGCGTGTAGCGCTTCTCCGACAGGCAGAAACCAATTGCTGCTTTTTTCAGATAAAGACATGTCTCAGCTTGGAGCACAGTCTTTTGAACAAATGAAAAAAGAACAACCCATCAGCAAAGATGCCAAAACTAACGCTTATGTACAGTGCGTAGCGAACAGCATCACTCAATATATTCCTAAACAAGGTTTTAGTGAATGGGAAGTTGTTGTGTTTGATAGTGATCAAGTGAACGCATTCGCCCTACCTGGCGGAAAAATCGGTGTATACACAGGGTTACTCAATGTTGCAGTAAACCAAGACCAACTCGCGACGGTTATCGGTCACGAAGTGGCACACGTTTTAGCGGACCACAGTAATGAGCGCCTTTCTCAGTCTCAAATCGCTAATACGGGCTTATCTATTACTAACGTTGCGTTAGGTGCATCAGAATACAAACAGTATCAAGGTATGACGATGGCCGCGTTAGGGTTAGGCGTTCAATATGGCGTTATTCTACCGTATGGGCGAACTCAAGAGTCTGAAGCCGATGTTGTTGGTTTAGAGTATATGGCTCAAGCAGGTTTCGATCCAAACCAAAGTGTCAACTTGTGGCAAAACATGGCGAAAGCATCAGGGGGTAATCAACCGCCAGAGTTGCTTTCTACGCACCCTTCCCACAGTACGCGTATTAAAGATCTACAAGCAACGATAAAAACGCTTCCTCAATCAGGTTCACCAAGACCAAATTGCAAAGCGTAATCTAAGTAAGAATCGCCTAGCTGGTGTAAATACAAAATGCCCTATCCATATTGGTTAGGGCATTTTCAGTTTCTTGCTTGCTAACAGTTCAAGTGCACTAAGCAGCTGGATAATTCCAACAACAGAAACTCACTCGTTAAGTACCAAGAATTTGTAATGGTAGGCTTAATAGCTGATCACCAGTAGATGCAAAATACCAGATAACACCAATCAAACTGCTCACTAAACCTACATACCAAACGAACGACACGACTTGCCCGTATTTGTCTAACGGTAACAAGTGACTGTGATGACGTCCTTTCCATTCAAACAGTATTTCAACACTGCCCATGATCAATAAGAAACCAAACAGGGTTAAATTCAACTGATAACTCAATACCACACCAGCAACGGCAGCCGCGACACAAAGTACAATGCCAAGCACACTGTTCATCGAGAAACTGATACTTTTAAGAACATGTCCGCCATCGAGAGGCAAAATCGGCAATAGATTGAACAGGTTTAATAGAGCATTAAATACTGCAAGGCCGGCAAAGAACATTTCGCCAGTCGCCCAATACAGCACCATAAATACTAACGACAATATCAGGCCGAACAATGGCCCCATGATTGAGATAACCACATCTTGCCAACGCGTATTAATCTTTTCATCGGATAACGCCAAGCCACCAAGAAATGGTATCAAATAGATCCCTTTGGTTTTCATGCCGAAGTATTTCATCGCTCTAATATGACCGTACTCATGGAACATTAAACAGGCGATTAAGGCCAAAGCGAACTGAATTGAAAACAACCATGAATAGGCCGCTAAACTCGCAGAAGCAAGTACGACCTTGATTAGCTTGGCGCTTTTAAGCGCTTTCATACCAAGCGACACCAACCCAATTAAGCTAAAACGCTTCTCTGGTTTAGGAGCGACAACAGGAGTTTGTTGTTCAATATCTTTGGTGTTTCGATTGCCTTCGGTAATGGTTTGCCCATTCACCGACGCTTTATACGTCATCTCAAACGGTTGCCACTGAACGGTCGATTCAACGTGACACTGCAACGTTTCTTCGCCAGCGCGTAGTGTAAATTCGTGTTTTCGGGCGTCTTCTTGGTCTGTGGTCGCATCTAATTGAGATACCAAAGTGTTATCCCAATACAACTGTTGCCACCCTGCCATTGATCCTTCTAAACGAAGCGGTTTTCCAAGAAACTCTATCGCGAGCAATTCCAAACTTAAAATTCCAATTTAATGACTTCTAACGAGTGTCGATATTATGCCGATTTAGCGAATGGTGGTAAACAGAAACAAAGTTGTTACATATTGAGCTATTGAACACTATTTATACCGCAACGATGCATAAACACTCTGGTCACACCTCCAACCACGAATAAATTATTGATTATACTTATATTATTGATGTTAAAGTGCCGCCCCTTCAAAACATAACCTCACAAAATAACAACTCTTTCTTTGACTTTATATAAAACATGAATTTAACATGCCATTTACATTAGAGCTTCAACACCAAAAATGCTCAGTGTGTTTTCAAACCATAATAACGAAATTCGATGCCCTAGGAGGGTCAAGGATGAAAACAATACAACGCTCTCTCGTTTCACTTTCAGTACTATTTGCATGTAACTCACTTGCGGCTGGTTTCCAAGTTGCTGAGCATTCTGCCTCAGGTCTTGGTCGTGCCTTTTCAGGTGAAGGTGCAGTAGCTGATAACGCGAGTGTACTAGCGAGAAACCCCGCCGCAATGACCCTATTTGATACAGCCCAATTTTCAGGCGCGGTTTCTATCGTTGATCCAGAGGTTAACGTTTACGACGTTGACGCTAACGAGCATTCAAAAGATGTTGCTCCATTACAAGTCGTGCCAGCCGCATATTACATCAGCCCAATCAACGAAAAATGGGCTTGGGGTATCGGTATGTTCACCAATTATGGTGTTGCTACGGATTACCCTGATGACATCTCGGCAGGTGATATGGCTGGTGATACGTCGCTCTTATCTGTAAATCTAAATCCAAATATTGCGTATCGCGTGAATGAATCATTTAGCGTTGGTGCAGGTTTAAACCTTGTGTATGCGGAAGCTGAACTTACTCGCCATAAAGGCGAGCTCGCTAACTTTGTTGGTGGAAATCCATCTGACAAACTTATAGGCATGACCGGTGAAACATTTGCCTATGGTTGGAATGTTGGCGCGATGTATGAGCTGAACGAAAACAATCGCTTTAGTATCGCTTACCGCTCTTCTGTTGATCTTGATTTCGATGACGGTGAATTTACCAGCTACGATTCAGGTAGAGCAACATCTCCCAAGGTTGATGGTCGTCTTCAAATCGAGCTTCCTTCTATTCTGGAGCTTTCAGCATTTCACCAACTTAACGAAAAATGGGCAATTCACTACGGTTGGCAACAAACTGATTGGAGTACTTTTAAGGAGTTAAAAGCAACAAGTCCAGATTGTAATGACAACGGTGTAGCAGGTCAGTGCTTCTACAAACCTGAAAAATATGAAGACAACAATCGATATTCACTAGGCGCAACGTACCAACTAAACACTAAGTGGACATTAAGAGCTGGTTACGCTTATGACGAACAAGCTGGTGAAGCAACTTTAAGCATTCCTGATAGTGATCGTATGTGGTATAGCGCTGGCTTCACTTATGTTTGGAGCGAAAATATGACTGTCGATGCAGGATTCGCACTTGTTGTAAGTGATGACGGTGAGTTCACTGAGACAAATGGCGCTCAGCAAGAAAGGACTTTCGAAGCAGAAGGTACCGCTTACCTTTCTTCAGTTCAGCTTAACTACACTTTTAACTAAATCAGGATCGTATCATGAAACGTAACTTTAAGATCTCTCTACTATGTTCAGCGATCCTGCTAGCAGGTTGTGGCGACAACACCGAAAGTTCGGTAACAAGTAACCAACAACTTGAAGCCTATCTAGAAACGTCTTTGGCAAGAGCGACAACTCAAAAAATGCTCTTGCAAGGTAGTAATGCATCAGTTCCTTTAAGCAATAACCTATTATTTGACTCTACAGATGGCACGTTAGCGATCCCAACAGGTGGCGACGATAGCATTTCTAACCCAAAAGCAGCATTAAATTATGCCGATGGTTTTTCGACCAGCATGCCAATTTACATCGAGTTTGAAGGCGACGGTTTTGGTGATACTCCTGGAGTTGTTACTTCCGGAGTGACATTGTTGAAGCTTTCTAAAAAGCTAACAGACACATCCACAGCGGCTCAAGTACCAACACCTGTTGCTAGCTCTGAATACACAGTTTACAAAGTAGGCTCAAACCTAGCAATTACACCTAATACTCCTTTTGATGAGAAGTCTGAATATTTGCTTGTTGTTACTGATGACGTTACAGATGTAAATGGTAACCCAGTAGGTACATCGCAAAGCTATGCGGCTCTCAAAACAGCCACTAAAACTTATTCAACCGGTGACTTAGCTAGTGCGCAAACTTTAATTAAAGGTCAAGAAGCTATAGCTGCCGCTGTTGGTATTGATGCGGAAAAGATTGTGTATTCAGCTTGGTTTACTACAACTTCTGTTGGTGATGTTCTTGCCTCTACAGCATCGTTGATTGGCGGAATGATTGATGCTGGGGCCCCACTTTCGACTTATTGGAATGGCAGCGCAAACCCAAATAATATCGATCTGACAAACGCTTACAATCTTAGTTTAGATTCCTCATCAACAACACCATTTGCTACAGCAATCGCTGCAGATGCTGACTTTAAAAAATATCTTGCCGATGACGATGCAACAGAAAATGCCACTTTGATTGGAGGGATAAATCTCCTTTACTCTAACGCTGGTATCAGCACTACGTCGGTAAACGTGACTAAAGGTACTGTTCAACTCCCATATTTCTTGGAAACCGATCCAACTAAGTTCTCTACAACGCCATTTGCATCAGCATTGGACAGTTTAGCGGTTATAAAAAGCGCACTAACGGATAACTCTACAAGTTCTTTCGTTGGTGGAGAGTTGGTTAAATTAGGATTAGACCCAACAAACCTTAGCGCAGCTGATGTCACGACTTTAATGGGAAAAACACTCACAAAGGACGCAAGTGGAACAGCTCTAGATAGTGATCGCATTGTCACTCAGTATTCACCAATACCACAAATTAAATCACTTGAAGCTGTTGATGTGCTTTTGTTTACTCCTGTAACTGACCCAATAACCGGGGTTGTAATCTACCAACACGGTATTACCTCTGTAAAAGAGAATGCGTATGCGTTTGCGGCAAACTTAACGGCTGAAGGTCTTGCTGTCATTGCAATTGACCACCCTATTCATGGGTCTCGTTCACTTGCCGGAGGTGCTATTTCAACTAACGATAATGCTCTGTACTACTTGAATCTAAGCGCTTTGCCCGTTGCGCGTGACAACATCCGTCAAAGTGCACTTGATGTAATAGGTCTTCGTATGGCACTTGAAAAAGTGGGGAATGACTTTACTGGTACACCATTAGCCGGAGTTGATGTAAAAGACACAACCGTTAAATTTATGGGCCACTCATTGGGCGGTATTACTGGATTTACGTCAGTAGCTACATCTGAAATTGCTGGTACACATAAATTTAGCTCGGCGGTATATGCTAATTCAGGTGGGCACATTGCTGAATTACTCTTCGCATCGGAAACCTTTGGCCCCGAAATTAAACACAATCTAGCTAAACAGTTAAATGCAACGTATCGGGATTCAGTGGCTTCAGCTTGTACTGCGGCTGACATTGAAGATGGCGATTGCTATACCGCTTTTGCTAAGGAAAATCCAACTAGTGCCGCAGCAATTGAAACTGAATTAGTTGCATTTAAAGTCGCCGCTCAAACCCTTATTGACACGGTCGATCCACATTCAATAGCAAACACTGAGGACCAGTCATCAATTAGCTCTAGCTATCCAACGTTGTTGATCCAGTCGCAAAATGATGAAACGGTACCAAACAATGGCAATGATGATAATGGTGCACCGTTATCATATACGGCTTCATTTGTTGGCTCTGAAGGGTTAGATTCGACGTTAGGATTGACTGACTCAACAAAAGCTAGCCCTTCAACTGGGAATCGTGTGTTTGTTCAATATAACGAAATAGCTAAACACTCAACGATCATCGGACCGCAAGCAGACCTTTCTGATGCCACTCATACCCTATCAATGAGAGCTCAAGTAGCTGATTTCTTAGAGTCGGATAGCCTTGATGCAGCAGCACCGGATGCTTTATTGGAATAACTAAGACTTAAGCTTTTCACTAAACCAAATGCCAGCCTAACCGCTGGCATTTTTGTCTCTGTCGTTCGAACAAGTCCCCTAGTTGACCGTTTGCATAAAACTTTAAAACACAAATGGTTGATCTCAGCTAAAATTAATCAAGACAGAATACCGTACGACCTCTTTCTTTATTGTAAATAAAGTGGATAATAGCCCCGTAATTTAATACCTAATAAATGTGAGTCCATTATGTCTTCTGAAGCTACTATGCTAGAACGCTGCCAATCTAAATGTGAACTATGTGGTTCTGATTCTTCTCTTACTGCATACGCAGTGCCGCCACACAGCCACGTAACAGTGGATCACGGCATCATGGTATGTGACAAATGTCTTGGTGAGATTGACGATCCTAAAGATATCAACCACTGGCGTTGTCTGACTGACAGCATGTGGAGCCAGGAAGCGCCAGTTCAAGTAACGGCATGGCGTCAACTTACTCGTCTGAACACAGAAAGCTGGGCTCAGGACGCGCTAGACATGATGTACCTTGAAGAAGAAACATCAGTTTGGGCACAAATCGGCATGTCTGCTGATGACAAGCCTCTTGATGTGAATGGCGTTGAACTTAAGAAAGGTGACGACGTAACAGTAATCAAAGACCTGCCAATCAAAGGTACTAACCAAGTGATTAAGCAAGGTACTGTTATTCGTGGTATCAGCGTTGGTGACGATCCTAAGCTTGTTTCTGGTAAAACAAACGGCGGTCAATCAATGTACGTAATCGCTGAGTTCTGCCGTAAGAAGTAATCTTACTGTAAGAAAGTGATAGAAAACGAAAAGGCGCTAATTAGCGCCTTTTTTCTTGGAAAAATTTAACCTATTCCGTTGTTCTAGAAACCACTGCCTACGTTAAAGTAGATAGCGCGTTCTTCATGGCTTTGCGCATAATCCATCCCAAGGTGCAAACCGTAACGTCTCGCGATTTGGTATCGAAAGCCGACACCTCCGGCATTGACGGTACTGTCGTGGCTTATGCCGTTATCTTGCTTTGCAACCCCTGAACCGTAAAACCCAGACACCTTCCAACGATGAGTGATGCTATACGTCAATTGGCCTTGAATTGTTTCAATCTCATCTCCTTGGTACCGATAAGATGACACCCCGCGTAACGACACGTACGGTTTCGCTGTGGGTGATACAAACAGGTCTTGCTGTTCGAAGCTTTGATAATTTGCAGCCAAGCCTAACGTCCATTTATTGGCAATTGGGATATAGGCTTCGCCATCTATGTTCAAATTTCGGTAATTGTAATCACTGCCAATCGCATCGTCGTACACCATGTAATCTGCAGACAATTTGTAACCTTTGGTTGGATAAAATAAATTATCTCTTGTGTCATATTCAGCCTCCAACCCTAAACCAGAAGTAACCGATTCGTTACCCAAAATTCGGTCTAAAACCATGTTATCAAATTCAATCTCAGACTTAGCTAATAACTGCTTTATTCCCAACATCCAAGGCGTATGCCCAATCCGGAACTGCACCTTTTGTGAAAGTACGGCTACCGAAGTTGACGTGCCTATTCTAAGGTCATGATCTATGGGGCCCCAGTTGATTGATGTGTACAAATCCAAATTCGCAACACCAAAGCCGCCGCCTCCTGTGTAACGAATGGAATCATTCATCCAAGATCGTCTATGGCCACCAAATACAAACCAAGTTTCGTTCTCTGTCCCTACTGCGCCCACTACTGACATTGCTGAGGGTACTAACTGCGCACCACCATCTATGGCAGAAAGAGCAGCTTGCTTTCTTTGTCGCTTTTCCTCATCCGTCTCATGTAAAAACAAACCAGCCACACCGCCGCCGTACCCCACCGCAGGCTCGGTAATCAAAATTGGGATAGGCAAAAAGCCATATGCGTTTTCCGCAAGGTGATGCCCCATATCAAATTGACCATCAACAGGATCATAAAACGATGCGAAAGAAGATGTTGTAAATAAAAAGCAGGAAAGAAGAACAATGCCGCCGCAGCGAGTCATAAAATTTGCCTCATAAAAAAGACCGGGTGACGAAACCCGGCCGAAAGTTTGCTTCCTTGCAATAAACATAGAAATTAAACACTTATTGCCAATAAAGGGGGTCCTTAATCGACGGGCATAGAATAGGCCAAATAATGGTGTTGCCCTACTCCTATATAGAGGATGTCGCCCTACAAAATTAAAGAGCTTTCGAGATGACAGAAACGCAAAAGGCTCATATAAATGAGCCTCTATTAATAAGTTACCTACATTCTTCCTTTGCTAATATTGACTCAATACTCGATCAACATGTTCTTGTATAACAGATAAAACCGATAATTTTACATCCTTCACTTGCTTAGAATGATTGCACCAAAGCGCAAAACCGAATTTGAATCCTTGGTGCATTTCAGACGACTGTATAGGTTCAATGTCGTAATGGGAAAATTCAGAATGAGCAAACGTTTTTGGTAACAGTGCCCACCCTAAACCGGCTTCAACCATTTTAATAACTAACGCCAATTGATCGACTTCTTCGTTATCGGAGCTGATGGTTACTTTTTCTGACATTCCCTCTTCAATAAACGATCTCAAGATAAACTGCTTTGAATTTCTTAACGCTAAAAGTACATCCTCTTGCGCCAAAGATGAGAACTCACCATTTTTTTGAACGAATGGGGAAAACTCAATGTGACCTAGAAAAGTCGCATCAAAGCTGTGTATACCCCGGCTGTCATGCACATTGACTAATCCAAAGTGGTACTCGCCACTTTGAAGGCCCTGCTTAATATCCTTTTTGTTTCGGATTAAAAAGTTCACTCGCATCATCGGGAAATCACGACGCAGTTTCTTTCGAATATCCAAAAGCATTTGATGAGGTATCACACCAGAATAAGCAAAGGTGATGTTTTCCAACCCGCCATAAGAGAGGCTCAATGCTACCTTATCGAAGGTACGAGCTTGTTCAATGGTTTGTTTAGCGTAATGGTAAAGAAGATGCCCGTCTTCTGTCGGCTTTACAGAGCGCCCAACCCTTTCAAATAGGCTTACCGCGAGTTGGTCTTCAAGGTTAGTAATAACCTGCCCGATTGTCGTTCTGTGTTTATTGAGTTTAACGGCGGCTTTGCTGAAAGAGAGTTGGTCATAAACGGTAACGAACGCGAGAAGTTGTTCAATGCTGAAATTCATTTTGTTGTGCTTACTTTTAATCGTTATGTATTTAAATTATCACAGGTTGGCGAAATATCTACTTTGTCAGAATAATATTAGTGAAAATAATTCGTCAATTTGAAACAAAAAACCTACGTAAGCTAGTAGGTTTTATCGTTGATGTCAAACGAATAACTTAAATGTATTCGATAACTCGAGCTAGATAGTTAAAGTCCCCAGAATCACCGTGGTAATTACGGTAAACATCGACACTGAAATATCTAGGTTGCTCCACTTGAATATGCTCAGCAATTCGCTGCTCGATGGATTCTAGAGTTTCACCTGTTTGCGAGTAAATGTATTTCTTGGTGGTCTTTTGAAGCTGGCGTTCTTTAGCTTCTTTGTGTGTGACGTAATTGTTCACGTCAACCCACTGACCAATGTAGTCAATCTCCACGTAGTCTGAATTTTCTTCAACCATGAACAACGCCGCTTCTTGTTGAACGTCGGCCAGTTGTAGCATGTCGTTATCGACTTTTTGCTGTTCCATTGAGGTCACATTTTGTGCCATGGCAGCGCTAGACGTTGCCATGATAAGTAGCGCTAAAACTGTTTTATTCATTTTACGATATCCCTAAATTAAGGTAATTCTGTTACCCAAGGTTTGCCCTGAGTTGCTTTGTGATAACCATATTCGTATATGGTTAATAAATAGTGTTCATCAAACATGTCTTTGGTTCGTTTGGCGTAACCAAAGTCGTGCTCGATGTAAGTAAATTGCATATCAATGTTGTTGATTTCACAGATGTATTTCATTCGATATAAATCACCACGTGTTTGAGCAAGAGTCAGGCTTGATACGCTCTTTGCTACTAAATCTAGACCCTTATCTCTCAGCGAGTGGTACGGCGCTTTCAGTGCTCCATTTCGAATAACATCGAGCTGTGGTGGTTTTTCTAACCCAAGAGCATCTGAGATCTGCTGATAGTCGAAGTTAGATGGATTGAAAAATACTTGAGCGGCTAAACCACCATCGACGTGAAGTTCTTCATAACTTTTACCTTCGTACTTCACATTGATAAACTGCGGTGGGAAGACTCCAGGAATAGAAGCACTTGCTGCTAAAACCTTATATATAAGTTCAGACTTATCTGGCATGTCACTATTTGCAATTGCGCCCACATTCCAAATGACAAGCTCTCCAGAATCAAAGTGTGTGCTACCAATAAACAAACGCTTACCGTTGCGGTGTCGCGCAGCAATTTGCTCGATCATCGGTTCAGGGAACGCCTGAGCGATAAATTGATTCAAGTTTTTACCGTCAGTAAAAGCATCTTTAAACACGGTGTTTAAAAAGTTCTTTTTGCCGAGCACTGATTTGTCATTGATGTTTAACATCACCTCCTTCATCTTCGGAAATGCATCTCCGCCGATGAATACAAATGGTGCCATTAGCGCTCCTGCACTGATGCCAGTAACTATTGAGTAGTCTTTCAATTGGCCAGATTCTTCCAGCCCTATCAAAATACCGGCTCCAAAGGCTCCGTTCGCGCCGCCTCCTGACAAAGCTAAGATATTTAGTTGCTCACCTGACACTTTAATTGGCGTTGTTTGATCGATTGGAGAGTATAAGAAGTCTGGGTTCTCACTCGCCCACATACGCAATGGCTCTTTTACTGATATCGCTTCTTCTACAACCACTTCTTTGTAATTGTCTTTGTGTACGCGTACATCCAACGTGTGGGGTGAGCTACATGCCACTACAAGTAATGACAAAGCAACGGTAAAACCCGAGGAAATTAGACGGTTCATAATTAGGCTCATTTAATGTTCTCTAAAATGATTCAGAGACTCTGTTTAATCAAAAGAACAGCTATAAACAGAGAAGTTAATAAATAGGGATAAAGTGAAGTCCGTCTCTTTCTGGGAGTAATATAGCTAGGTTTAGTCTTAGCTCGTAATCTCGTTTGTAGGATGCGACCCATCGAATAGGTACACCCTCCACCACTATCGGAGTTAAACGCTCTACCCGATTTTGACCACGTTGAAATCGTGGGTAGGCTCTACAAATTCATATTGTGCATTGATTGTTTGTAGCTCCCAAGTGCCATAGCTTTTAGTTAGCTCCAACACACCATAGACCGCGTTATTTGCATGTCGGAATGCAGCTACGGGAGACATTCTCTTTATTAACCCTGCGGTAAACAGGCCAGAGATAAGGTCACCGACACCAACCGGTTGTTGAGCAAATTCAATGTTCGGTCGTTGGGCTAAATAACATGCCTTTTTCGTTGCTAAAATCATACTGAACGCGTCATCGGGTAATGAGTGAAGATGCTTCACGAGCACCATCTTTGGACCAAGCTCCAATGCTTTCTTACATGCTGTAACCGCGTCATAAAGGGAGAGGATTTTAATGCCGGTCAATTCACTTAGTTCAAATTGGTTTGGCACTATAACATCGGCTATAGGAAGCAAGTGTTTAGTAATGGCGGTTCTAACGCCATCCTCAACGATACAACCTTTATCTGGGTCACCCATTACAGGGTCACAAACATAGAGTGCACTGTGGTTCTTTTCTTTAACTAAATTAACCGACTCGGCAACCGCTTTACATTGGTCTGCGCTTCCCTGATAACCCGATAGGATCGCACCACAGTCTTTCAGTACGTTGATGTTGTCTAAGCCTCGAATCAAGTTTCGAATATCATCTGAGCCGAATGTTTGCCCGGTCCAACCTTGTTGATATTGAGTGTGATTAGAGAACTGAACAGTGTGGATTGGCCACACATCGAGTCCCATTCTTTGGATTGGAAAAACCGCAGAACTGTTTCCTGCATGCCCGTAAACCACGTGAGATTGAATAGAAATAATGCTTTTCATGCGTCGCTCTTTCAGTTTGAAATGGATTTGAATACTTGGATAAGACGACTAAATAAACACAACGGAACATCAAGATAGGAAGTTTTATCGATCTAACCACTGTGCTTATTTGGTCGGAATAGCCTCGACATCGCCGAGGCTTATTCTTAATGAGTTGGACGTCATCGGCTTTAAATCATGTATTTGATTCTAAGCCAGACTTGAACTTATGCGTCTTGAAACTCAGCGAAGTACTCATCCAATACAGTGCGTGTTGCACGGCCGATTAGCTCGTACTCGTGGTGAGTAAGGTTCGCTAGTGATACACGTACTGATGCGT